>CAVERN010000077.1:0-8194 GCA_963618095.1 bacterium
GAGCGGGCGCGTGCCCTGCGCGGCGAAGACCATGAGGAGGGTGAGGTATCCGCCGGAGTAGGCGAGGAGAAGCGTGGTCGTCATCGTGCCCACCACGCTCCGGCCGATGCGCAGCCCGCTCGCGAGCAGCTCGCGGGGCGGCAGGCCGGGGCTGTGCCGCGCGACCTCGCGCACTCCGGCGGCTATGTCCATCGCGAGGTCCATCACGGCGCCTGAGGAGGCGAGGATCGTCGCGCCGACGAACACGTCCGCGAGGTCGACGCCCTCGTAGCCGGAGTAGAGGAGAGTCTGCACGAACGGCATCGTCGCCCCGCTCACGTGCATCGCCGCGGCGAAGAAGTCCGCCAGCGCGAGGGACGCGGCGACGCCGAGCATCGCGCCGAGGAACGCGGCGAGGCCCTTGCGCGTCCATCCCGCGACGAGGTACATGATCACGGCCGTCAGAACCGTGACGACGGCGAAGGACGTCCACGCCGCGTTCCACCCGCCGAGGCAGAGCGGCACGAGGAGCTTCCACACGGCGAGGCAGCTGAACACGAAGCTGAGCAGCGCCATCGCGCCCGTCCATCCGCCGAACGCGCAGAGGAGCGCGGCGAAGGCCGCGAAGAGCGCCGCCGCCCAGCCGAGCCGCCAGTGGTCGCGGGCGACGAGCGGCTCCGGGCCGAGCACGACGAGCGCCGAGTCGCCGGGCCTGAACTTCTTGTCGAGCTCGAGCTGCGCACGGAGCTCGTTGTGCGCCTCCCTGACCGCGCCGTCCGCGAGGCGCACCTTGAGGCGCTGGGTGCCGAACTCCACGAGCCCGTGGAGCTGCAGGCCGGAGTCGTCCACCTCCACGACCGTCGCGCGCGCCGTCTCGCCCGCCGGCGAGGCGACCGTGCGCGGGGCGGGCAGCAGGAGCGTCGCGCAGCAGCCGAGGGCGAGGACGAGGATGGGGATGGCCCGCCTCACCGGACGAAGTCTTTGAGGATCTTCGAGATGTCGGTGTTGTCGAGGAATCCGGAGAAGCGCTCCGCGCCCGGGCCCTGCGCCGTCGTCAGCACGGGCAGGGCGGTGTGCGCGCCGCTCGTCCAGGCGATGCCGCACTTGTGCGAGAACAGCGACTTCACCGCCGTCGGGAAGCGGGAGATCTTGTGCGCGTCATACGCCGCGTCGTCCTTCACGCCCTTTTCCGCGAGCGCGAGGTCGTAAGCGAGCGCCTTGGCGAGCTCGGCCTCCTCGGCCTCCGTCACGGCCATCGGGACCCTTGCCGCGTCGCGCGTCGAGAAGTCGAAGCCGAAGTTCTCGGCGAGGAACGGCCTGAGCGCGGCGAGGTCCTTCGGACGGCTCCTGGCGACGAACTCGCCGATGCGGCTCGCCGAGCACTTCTGGTTCGCGAGGCGTTCCATGTAGAAGGCGTAGCCCGTGCCGGCGAAGCCCATCGTCATGCCGCCCGTCTCGTGGTCGCCCGTCACGACGACGAGCAGGTCGGGGTGCGTCTTCTGGAACTCGAGCGCGACCTTCACCGCGTCGTCGAGCGCGAGCACCTCGCGAAGGTTCGTCGCCGCGTCGTTGGCGTGGCCCGCCCAGTCGATGCGCCCGCCCTCGACCATCATGAAGAAGCCGTCCGGGTCGGGGGAGAGCAGCTCGAGGCCCTTCGCGGTGAGCTCGGCGAGCGTCGGCACGCCCTTCCAGAGCCCCGCGTCGATCGAGTCCGGCATGGCCTTCTCGGTGGCGACGAACCACACCCTGCCGCAGCCGGGCCTGAGCGCGTCGAACGCGGCGCGGTCGCCGCGGATGACCCCGTAGCCGGCCCCGGCGGCGAGGTCGTAGACGTCGCCGCGGTACAGCGGATTCGACCTGTCGTCGTGCTTGTCGAGCCCGCCGCCCGCGAAGTACTCGAAGCCGGAGGCGACCAGGTCGAGCCCCAGGGCGTAGCCCTCGCCGCGACCCTTGCGGTGCCCGTAGAACCCCGCCGGAGTGGCGTGGTTAATCGTCACGGTGGTCACGATGCCCACGGCCTTCCCGGCCCGGTGCGCGACCTCGGCGGCGGACTCGAGCCTGCGCAGCTGCGCGTCCACGCCTATGGCGCCGTTGAAGGTCTTCTCGCCGCACGCGATCGCCGTCGCGGCCGCCGCGGAGTCCGTGACGAGCGAGGAGGCCGAGCACGTGCGCGTAGTGGCCTGATGCGGCAGGGCGTTCATCGCGAGGTTCCCGCGCCCGCTCTTGACGGAGAACTCGTTCGCCGTCATGCGCTGCGGCGTGGACATCCCGTCGCCTATGAACAGCACCACGCTCTTCGGACGCGCCCCCGCCGCGGCGACCATGGCGCAAAGCGCAGACGCCGCCAGAACCACAACCAGTCTCTTCATTGCATTCCCCTCCCCTTCTGCCTCGACCCCCCAAGCCGCCTGGACCCGCCGACGCCGGCGAGCTCCCCGACAAGATCGTACCCGTCCACGCCGACGATGCGCACGCGCGCGAACTCGCCGACCGGGGCGCCGCCGGGAAGCCTCACTACCCCGTCGACGTCCGGCGCCTGGCTCTCAAGCCTCGCCGCCCCTGGCGCGACGACGAGCGCGGGAAGCTCCGCCCCGACCATAGCCTTCGCCTTCCGCGCCCAGATCCTCCCCTGCGCCGCCATGACCCTGAGCGCGCGCGCCTGGGCGACCCTCTCCGGCGGCCGCCCCGGCATCTTCGCGGCCGGCGTGCCCTCCTCGGGCGAGTAAGCGAACACCCCGAGGTGGTCGAACTCCATCCTCCTCACGTCGGCGAGGAGCCTCGCGAAGCTCGCCGCCGTCTCGCCCGGGAAGCCCGTCATCACCGTGGTGCGGAGCGTGACCCCCGGCACCGCGGCGCGGATCCGCTCCGCCGCCTCCAGCGTCGCCCTCACGGCGCCGCCGCGCGCCATCGCCCTGAGCACGGCGGGGTCGGTGTGCTGGAGAGGCACGTCCACGTACCTCGCGGCCCTCGGGCTCGTGCGCATCCACTCGAGGAAGCCGTCCGTTATCTCGCTTGGATACGAGTAGAGCACGCGCACGCGGAAGTCGCCGCGGACCCCGTCGAGGGCCCTGAGGAGCGCGACGAGGTCGGGCCGGCCCTCGCCCGGCAGGTCCACGCCGTAGAGCATCGGGTCCTGCGCGATCACGTTCAGCTCCCTCGCGCCGGTGCGCACGAAGTCGCGCGCGTCCTTCAGGATGGCGCGGAGCGGACGGGAGCGATACCTGCCGCGTATCCCCGGAATCGCGCAGTACGAGCAGCGGTGGGCGCAGCCCTCCGCTATCTTGAGGTACGCGCACGCCTTCCCGGAGAGCCGAAGCCCCGGGACGCGCTGGCAGCCGAACCTCTTCGGCACGCCCTCCCACGAGTCCACGCCGGGGAACATGGCCGCGCGCTCCGGGTACCGCTCGGGGTAGCACCCCGCCACGACCACCCTGCCGACCTTCCCCCTCCGCTTCAGCGACAGCGCCCGGCGTATCTCGCGCTCCGCCTCCTCGCGGGCGGATTCGATGAACGCGCACGTGTTGACCACGAGCGCGTCGCACTCGTCCGGGTCGGGCGCGAGGGCCCACCCCTCGGAGAGGAGCCGCCCGGCGCGCACCTCGAGGTCCGCCGCGTTCTTCGCGCAGCCGAGGCTGACCAGGCCTACCGTCACGGCACCGGGAAGCCGGCGACGAGCCTCGCGGCCTCCGCCTTGACCTTCTGCTGGAGGGACGCGTTCGCGACGTCGGAGAGGATGTCGGCGATCCAGCCGCCGATCGTGGCGGCCTCGGCCTCCTTCATCCCGCGGGTCGTTATGGACGCCGTGCCCACGCGGATCCCGCTCGTCCTGAACGGCGACTCGGTGTCGTACGGGATCGTGTTCTTGTTCACCACGATCCCGGCCGCGTCGAGCGCCGCCGCCGCGTCCTTGCCGGTCATGCCCCTCGACTTCACGTCCACGAGGAAGAGGTGGTTGTCCGTGCCGCCGCTCACGATGCGGAAGCCGCGGTCCTGCACCGCCTTGCACATCGCCTTGCAGTTCCTCACGATCTGCGCGGCGTAGTCCCTCATCTCGGGCTGCATCCACTCGCGGAAGCACACCGCCTTCGCCGCGATTATGTTCTCGAGCGGCCCGCCCTGCATTCCCGGGAACACGGCGCTGTCGAGCGCCTTCGCGTACTGGGCCTTGCAGAGCACGAGCCCGCCGCGCGGACCGCGCAGGGTCTTGTGCGTGGTGGTCGTCACGAAGTCGGCGTAGGGGACGGGGGACTCGTGGGCGCCGCCCGCGACGAGCCCGGCGATGTGCGCCATGTCCACCATCATGATCGCCCCGCACCTGTCGCAGATCTCGCGGATGCGCCTGAAGTCGATCGCCCTCGGGTACGCGCTCGCGCCGGAGAGGAGGATCTTCGGCCTCACCTCCATGGCCTGGCGCTCGAGCGCGTCGTAGTCGAGCATCTCGGTCTCGCGGTCGACCGTGTAGGGGACGATGTTGTAGATCTTGCCCGAGAAGTTCACGGGCGAGCCGTGGGAGAGGTGGCCGCCCTGGTCGAGCGAGAGCGACATCACCGTGTCGCCGGGGCTGATCGTCGCGAAGTACACCGCCATGTTCGCCGCGCTGCCGCAGTGGGGCTGAACGTTCGCGTGCTCCGCGCCGAAGAGCTCGCAGGCCCTCCTGCGCGCGAGCTCCTCCGCCGCGTCCACGGGGAGGCACCCCGAGTACCAGCGCTTGCCCGGATAGCCCTCGGCGTACTTGTTCATGAGCACGCTGCCGGCGGCGAGGCGCACCGCGCGGGAGGAGGTGTTCTCGGAGGCGATCAGGTTGATCTCCGTGTCCTCCTGCACGACCTGCGCGTCTATCGCGGCCCAGACCTCGGGGTCCTCGGAAGCGAGGAGCGAGAAGTCCGAGAGGCGCTTCGCGCGCTCGAGCTTCGCGCGGCGGACCGCGTGGCGCGGGGTGTCGTCCACCTTCGTCGAGACGAACGCCTCGAACATGTCGCGCGCGGCCTTCTCGTCCGTGACGTCGGCGCCGATGCAGAGCACGTTCGCGCCGTTGTGGCGGCGCGCGGTCTCGGCGTCCTTCACCGTGCGGCAGAGCGCCGCGCGCACTCCCTGGAAGCGGTTCGCCGCCATCGACATGCCCAGGCCCGTGCGGCACACCAGCACGCCCAGGTCGGCCTCGCCCTTCGCCACCGCCATCGCCACGGCGCAAGCGTAGTCGGAGTAGTCGCAGGCCTCCGGGTCGAAGCAGCCCATGTCCTGGCAGTCCCGGAACGCGGCCATCAGCCGAGCCTTGAGTTCGTAACCGCCGTGGTCGGCGCCTATCGCAATCTTCATAGAAAGTCCCTTTCTGAATTTGGCGGTGAATTTTACCAAAACGCCACCAAGGGAGCAACAGCGCCCGAAGCGCATCAGCGGACGACGAGGCGCAGGCCGTGGCGGCCCATCGTGGCCACGTAGGTCACCGAGCCGTCGGCGTTCGCGCGCTTCGCCACCGACCTGCAGCGCACGCCTCCCGCCGCCTTCGCCACCCGGAAGCGCCCGACCGGCGTCGCCTCCGCCGCCTCCGCGCCGAGCGTGCAGATCGGCACCTCGACGTCCGCCGCGCCGCCCGCGCCCGCGAGATCCACCTCCACGGGCAGCACGCCGTCCGCCGCCTCGACCGCGAACGGCTCGGACCACCTCGCGTTCCGGAAGCCGTACTCCGTGCCGGCCGGGACCACGAGGCGCGTCCCCGCGGCGAACGTCACCGCCAGGCCGTCCGCCGCGGCGGCGGACGAGACGCGCAGCGCGCCCTCGAGCACCCGGAGCACGTTCGTGCCGGCGACAGGCGCCGTGCCGGCGGCGCCGTCGACGAAGCGCGCGCTCCCCGCCAGCTCCAGCACGCCCTCGCCCGCCTTCTCGAGCTCGCCCGCCCACGTCACCTGGTTGGAGAGGCAGAGCGTCCTGCCGGACTCCACCTCGATCCTCGCCCCGCCGGAGACGAGCATCCCGCGGGTCGGCTCCGAGAAGCACACGTCGTTGGTCACGACAACGCGCGGGAAGTTCCTGAGGGTGATCGCGTCGTGGACGTCCTCGGACGCCGTGTACTCGCCGCCCCAGTTCCTCGCGTCGCCGAGATACGTGCGGAACACGTACTTCGCGTCCGCGCCGTCCTTCGTGACGGACTTCTCCTGCGAGACCGTGAGCCTTCCGTGGAAGTTCGTGTTCGCGTGGCTCAGCGAGATGGCGCCTCGCTGGCTCGGCGTCTCGTTGAAGGAGCGTATCACGAGCCCGGCGCCGTCGCTCCGGAGGTCGGCGTCGACCGTCAGCTGGGGCCCGCCGATGTAGAACGTCACCGGCGAGCCGGACGGCGATCCGTGGAGGGTCAGCCTCTCGGCGGACATCCGGATGGGCGTGGAGCGGCCCCACATCCCGAAGTCCACGCCCTCGAGGAAGGAGATCTCCCTGAACGCGATGTGGTCGCCGCCCTTCCAGGAGGCGTTGTTCGCGTACGTGAGCGTCGCGTTCGGCATGTCGATGGACTTGAAGCAGCAGAGCCTCACCGTCGCGACGTAGTCCAGGGCGCTGTCGGGGGACGGCGTCTCGCCGTTCGTCCAGTCCCCGGCGTGCCCCTCCTCGAACGCGCCGTACTGGATCGACGAGCCGCTGGTCGTCTCCACGTTCACGTTCGTCATCGCCACGTACCCTGGCATCGCGACGTACACGTCCTTCCCGCCGGCGCCGTCGTCCACCGCGCGCAGGGCGAAGAGGCCGCCCGGCAGCTCCGCCTCGCTCTCGCCGTTCACCGCCAGGACCCTGGCCTTCGAGAGGTCGCCCGCCCGCTCCGCCGCGCCCTCGCCGAGGTGCGCCACCTTCACGGAGAGGGGCGTCCCGTCGCCGGCGACGGACACCTTCGACGCGAACGTCTTCAGGTTCGAGTTGAGGATGCGCACGGTCGTGCCCTCGCCGAGCGAGAGGGCCTCGGAGACGGAGAGGAGGGGCCACAGGGAATGCGGGGCTGAGTTGTAGCTGAACCGGAGAGCCGCGTCGGCGGCGGAGAGCGAGCGGAGCGCGACGGCAGGCCCCTGGCCGCCGTAGTCGAAGCGGAGCTCGGCGCCGCCGTCGACGCGCAGCGCCATGCCCGGGCAGGAGAACGTGTCGCCAGCGACGCGCTGGATGACAGCGATCGTGTTGCCGCCCGTGACCTGGAACGTGCCGGGATAGTCCGCGAACGCGTCCTCCGGGATGCGGAGGAAGTACCCGCGGTCGCACGCCACGCCGTTGTAGTTCGTGAACGGGCGCGTGTAGACGAGGTGGCTCTCCGCCGTGCCCACGAACCTCGCCGTCAGCGCATGGTTGCGGAAGCCGCCGGCGGTCGGCACCGATTGGGAGTAGTTCTGCGTTATCGTCGCGGGGCCGTCGGCGGTGGACGCCACGGTGACGGTGCCCGTCTCGCCGTTGTACGGATAGAGGGGGCCGTATGCGTTCATGCGCAGCTCGGAGCCGCCGAGAAGCACGAGGTCGCGCACGAAGAGCCCGTTCAGGTCTCCCAGGCCGATGTCGGCGAAGAACACTCCGCCGACCACGAGCCTGCCGCCGTTCCAGCAGAGCTCGGCGCCAAGGTTGTGCTGGGCGACCCTCTTCATCAGAAGCCCCCCGGGCGCGACGTAGTAGTTCTTGGAGGGGTCTGGGGCGAGGCCGTCCGACCAGCCGCCGGCCTGGTTCCAGGAAGAGCGGCTGGTAGTGTCCTTGTCGGCCAGCTGCACGTAGCCGGCGTATTCGGACGGCGTCTCGGCGAAGGCGCTCCCGAAGAGGAGCAGGGCGGCGAGCGGACGGATCGGCTTAGTCTTCATGGCATCTCCCTTGTGGCGGCATAGTGTCGGAAAACGCCGCGAATGATACCATTATCGATTTTTTTTTCAACAAAAACTTCTACGGTTTTGCTCTTTTGCTTTTGCCCGCGAACCGCCCCACTTCGGTCGCGCAGGAGCGCGACCCTCCCGCCGTCCGCTCCATTACGGTCGCGCAGGAGCGCGACCCTCCCGCCGTCCGCCCCATTATGGTCGCGCAGGAGCGCGACCCTCCCGCCGTCCGCTCCACTTCGGTCGCGCAGGAGCGCGACCCTCCCGCCGTCCGCCCCACTTCGGTCGCGCAGGAGCGCGACCCTCCCGCCGTCCGCCCCACTTTGGTCGCGCAGGAGCGCGACCCTCCCGCCGTCCGCCCCACTTCGGTCGCGCAGGAGCGCGACCCTCCC
>CAVERN010000078.1:0-8105 GCA_963618095.1 bacterium
TGCTGACGCTCCTGTCGCTCGGCATCAAGGACATTCGCCTCGGGCCGACGCTCCCCGCGTTCGTCTCGCCGAACGTGCTCAAGATCCTCGTCGAGAAGTTCGCGATCAGGCCGACGACGACCGCCGAGGCCGACCTTGCAGACGCATTACGTTTGCCTTGATGAATATTTCGGGATGTGGTACACTTCCGCGCATGAAATTGAAGAAACCAGAGACTGTCAAGGATGAGGCGCCGGCGGCGGCGCCCGGCGGCGCGGTCATATCGGCCCGCTTCCGTCTCGATGCGGAGGATGCGCAGAAGAACGACGCCACGACCGTGGGCAGGACGTCCACGCTCGTGGCGCTGATAGCGGCGCTCGCCGCGCTCGGGGCGATAGGCTTCGCGGCGTGGCTCATGTTCTCCGACTGGTCGGTGGCGTCCATCTCGTGAGGCAGCGGAGGAAGCCGATGGTCCGCGACGTGATGAAGTCGCCGCGCGCCCGCGCGGCGGTGAGGCTTGCGCTCGACGAGGATCTCGCGAGCGCCGAGAAGGTCTGTTCCGAATGGTGCGACGCGACCTCAGAGGCGCTTGTGGACCCCAGGGCCGTGGCCGAAGGGGAGATATACGCCAAGGGGCGCGGGTGCGTGGTCGCCGGCGCGACCGTCGCCAGGGCCGTGATGAAGATGGTGGACGGCCGCACCTCGGTGGAGATCCTGAAGGCGGACGGCTCGGAGGCGAAGGCCGGCGAGCCGATACTCGTCTTCCGCGGCAGGGCCCGCTCGATCCTGGCCGCCGAGCGCACCGCGCTGAACTTCATGCAGCGCATGTGCGCGACGGCGACCCTCGCCCGATCGTTCGTGGACGCCGTGAAGGGCTACGGCACGATGATCCTCGACACGCGCAAGACCACTCCCGGCCTGCGCGTGTTCGAGAAGTACGCCGTGACGTGCGGCGGCGGCACGAACCACCGCATGGGGATGTACGACCGCATACTCATGAAGGACAACCACCGCCGCCTCTGGCGCGGCGGCGATCCGGACGAGCTCGACCAGGCCGTAGTCGCGGCGCGCAGGGCGTTCCCGAAGCTCGAGGTGGAGGTGGAGGTGGAGTCCCTGCGCGAATGCGCGAGCGCCCTGAAGGCCAAGCCCGAGTGGATCATGCTCGACAACATGTCCGTCGCCGACATGAAGAAGTGCGTGAAGATGTGCGCGGGCATTTCGAAGACCGAGGCCTCCGGCGGCATCACGCTCGACAAGGCCAGGAAGGTCGCGGCGACGGGCGTGACGGCGATCTCGCTCGGATGCCTCACGCATTCCGCCGGGTCGATAGACCTCTCGCTGGAGTGGAGGAGCGTCTGACGCAGATGCGCCTCGTCTGGGACTGGAACGGCACGCTTCTCGACGACGTGGCGGCGGCGGTCGAGGCGCTGAACCGCATGCTCGCCAGGCGCGGGGTGCGCCCGATAACCGTCGAGCGCTACCGCAGGAGGTTCGGCTTTCCCGTAAGGCCGTTCTACGCCGAGCTCGGCGTGGACCTTGACAGGTGGGACTGGGACGAGATATGCGAGGACTTCCACCGCTTCGTGCTCGAGGAGCCGCAGTCCGTGCGCCCCGACGCCCGGGCGGCGCTCGAGCGCGCGGCCGGGCTCGGCTTCAGCCAGTGCGTGCTGTCGGCGCTGCGCCAGGACAAGCTGGACGATGCGCTGTCCGCGAGCGGGCTCGCCTCTTTCTTCGACCGGATATATGGGGTGGGCAACCTCGACGGCGCGTCCAAGCTCCAGCGCGGGCGCGAGCTCATGGAGTCGCTCGGCCCCTGCGCCGGGCCGGTCGTGTTCATCGGCGACACGCTGCACGACGCCGAGGTGGCGCGCGAACTTGGCGGACGCTGCGTGCTCGTCTCCTGCGGGCACCAGGAGAGAGAGCGCCTGGCGGCGGCGCGGTGCCCCGTGGCCGGCGGTCTCGTGGAGGCGGTCGAGCTGGCCGCCGGCTTTGTGCTATAATGCTCGCCCATGGATGCAGTAGAGAGCAATTCGCTGCCTTTGCCCACGATACGGCGGTATCCGATATATCTGCGCGCCATCAACAAGCTAATGGCTGAGGGCGAGCTGTTCATCTCGAGCAACGTCCTCGCCGAGAGGCTCGGCCTTGACACCGTCCTCACCCGGAAGGACCTGGCCATGGCCGGGGTGCGGGGCCGTCCTCGCCGGGGCTATCCCGCGAAGGAGCTGTGCGAGGCGATAAACCGCGCGCTGGGCTGGGACAACGCCACGGACGCCGCGCTCATAGGCGTGGGGTCCCTCGGCAGCGCGCTCCTGGGCTACTCCGGGTTCGAGGAGCAGAACCTCTCCGTCGTGGTGGCGTTCGATTCCGACAGGCGCCTTCACATGACCTCCATCCACGGCGTGAGGGTGCATCCGATGGCCGACCTCAGGCGGATTGTCCGCCAGCTGAAGATAAAGCTCGCCATCCTCGCGGTCCCGAGCTCGGCCGCGCAGGAGTGCGCCGACGAGCTCGTGGACGCCAGGATCATGGGGATCCTCAACTTCACCTCCGTGCGACTCTCCGTGCCAAAGGGCGTGATGGTGCAGAACGTGGATCTCGCCCAGCCGCTCGCCGTGCTGTCCCACGCGATAGCCAGGAACGCCTGATGTGACGGCTACCGGGCGGCGGACGGATCCGCCGGCGCGAGGGACGTGACGCGCAGCTCCAGGCGCATCTCCTCTCCGCCCCAGTCCGACGTCTCGACCGTGAACGTCATGTCGAAGCGTTCGGAAGACCGCGACCGCAGCTGCTCCGCCAGCGCCCCGTGATCCCACCACACCGCGCGCGTACGCTGTCGATTGGCGAGCGTGAACGACGCGTGCCGGCCCTTTTCGCCCATGATCTTGATCTTCGAGAACAGGACGCCGCGCAGGCCGAACTCCGGCTCCGGGTTGCCCTCGCCGAACGGCGCCATGGACTGGAGGTCCTCGTGAAGGGAGAGCGTCAGGTCCTCGTTCGAGATCCACAGGTCAGGCTCGCGGAGCGCGTCCCTTTCGCCATGGGCCGCGCCCAAGGCGGCGCCCTGCTCCGCGCACGCCGCGAGGAAGGCCTTCCTGAAGTCGGCGAACCTCCCGGGCCTTACGGTGAAGCCGCCGGCGGCGACGTGTCCGCCGAACCTGAGGAGCGAGTCCGAGCAGGCGGACAGCGCGGCGTACACGTTGTAGCCCTCCGGGGCGCGTGCGCTTCCGATGCCGTTCACGACGACGGCGGCCGGCACGCCGTGCCCATTGGCGAGGCGCGCGGCCACGTTGCCCGCGACGCCGGTGTGCCATCCGGGCGGCATGTCTCCCTTCTCTCCGCCGACCACCACGGCGGCGAGCCCCTTCTCGGGCGGGCTGCTCTCCACGAACGAGAGCATCAGGCTCTCCACGGTCTTCCGCTCCGTGTTGCGCACGTCCACGCGCTGCGCGATCGCGCGGGCCTCCTCGCGGTCTTCCGCCATCAGCAGGTCGAAGGCCTCCTTCGCGCTCGCCATGCGTCCGGCGGCGTTTATCCGCGGCCCGAGCAGGAAGCCGAAGCTCCTCGACGACAGGGTCTCGCAGCGCCGCTGCGCCCGCGCGAGCAGCTCCCGCAGCCCGATGGGCGCGGCGTGGAACATGCGCAGGGCGTTCGCGGCGAGGATCCTGTTCTGCCCGACGAGCGGGACTATGTCCACGACCGTGGCGAGGCCGGCGAGCACGAGGAGCGGGGCGCTGAACTTCCCGCCCGAGTAGAGCCCGAGCTCCGTGGCCCCGGCGACGAGGGCGCAGGCGAGGAAGAACGCGACGCCCGCGCCGCAGAGCTCTCCCGCGCCGAGGGCGCCGGCCGCGTCGCGGCATGCGCCGATCTTCATGTCCACGACGGCGTCGCAATCCGGCAGGGTCTCCGGCGGAAGGTGGTGGTCCGTGACGACCACGGCGATCCCTCGGGACTTGAGCTCGCGGACCTCGTCCGGGGACGATATCCCGCAGTCGACGGTCACGACCAGCGCGGCGTCCGGGACGTCGGAGAGCATGCGCGCGACGCTTGCGGAGGTGAGGCCGTAGCCCTCCGTGAAGCGGTCCGGCACGAAGTGCCTCACGGCGGCGCCAAGGCGCATGAGTGCCCTCGCGAGAATCGCGCTTGCGCACACGCCGTCGCAGTCGTAGTCCCCGAACACCACTATCGTGCGGCGGTCGCGGACGAACGGCAGGATGGCGGCGGCGGCCTCTGCGATCCCCGGGAGCGAGCTGAAATGCGCGAGCCGCCCGAGCGACGGGTCGAGGAACTCCTCGAGCGCCTGGCCCGAGAGCCCGCGCCTCTCGAGGAGAGCGTCAAGAATCCTCCCGCGCCCGGTCACTTCATGTTGTCCATCGTGCCGAGCACGCAGGTGCAGGTGGCCTCGGCGGCAAGGTCGTCTCCGACATACCCCTTCATCTCGAAGACGCCGACCTTGCCGGCCTTGAGGCGCACGTTCCTCACGACCGTGTGGAGCGTGTCGCCCGGGCGCACCGGGCGGCGGAAGCGGACCCCCTCGACCTTCGCGAGCAGGAAGGCCGCGTTCCCCTCCGGCAGGATCTTCCGGGCGACGACGGCCGCGCCGGCGACCTGCGCCATGGACTCGACGAGCACCACTCCCGGGACCACCGGATACGTGGGGAAGTGCCCTTCGAAGAACGTGTTCACGGTCTTGCCGGGGATCGCAGTGGACGGATCGGTGTAGGTGTACCTGCCCAGGGCGCCGGTATCGTCCGCCGAGATGAGCTCGTCGACGAAGAGAAACGGGTCGCGGTGGGGCAGGAGCGCCCTGCCCGAGAGGTGGTATTCCGTGGCAAACTTCGGGAAGTCCATGTTCGCCCCCTTACCTTGCGGCCTTGAACACGATCGCGCTGTTGTGCCCGCCGAACCCGAGCGACGTGCTCAGGGCGACGCGCACATCCTTCTCCACTCCCACGTTCGGGGTGTAGTCGAGGTCGCACTCCGGGTCGGGATTCTCGTAGTTGATCGTGGGGGGGATGAACCTGTCGTCGATCGCAAGAGCGCAGACCGCCGCCTCCAGGGCGCCGGTGGCCCCGAGGAGATGGCCGGTCATGGACTTCGTGGAGGAGATCTTTATCCTGTGCGCCAGCTCCTCGCCGAAGACCTCCTTGAACGCCTTGGTCTCCATCACGTCGTTGAGGTGCGTGGACGTGCCGTGCGCGTTTATGTAGTCCACCGCGGAAAGGTCCTCTACGCCGGCGTCCCTGAGCGCGATCCTGATCGCCTTGACCGCGCCGGCGCCGGAGGGGTCCGGGGCCGTGATATGGTAGGCGTCGGACGTCGCCCCGTACCCGGCGAACTCGCAGTAGACCTTCGCCCCGCGGGCCTTGGCGTGCTCCTCCGTCTCGAGGATGAGCATTGCGGCGCCCTCGCCCATCACGAAGCCGTTGCGGTCGACGTTGAACGGGCGCGACGCCTTCTCCGGGCGGTCGTTGAACTGCGTTGCCAGGGCGCGCATCTTCATGAACCCGCCGACGGCGAACTCCATCACCGTGGCCTCGGTGCCGCCCGCGACGACCACATCTGCGCGGCCGGCCCTCATCATGTCGAGTGCCAGGCCCAGGGCGTCCGTGGACGAGGCGCACGCGGTGACGGCGGTCAGGGCGGGGCCCTTCGCGCCGATCGCCATCGATATGTTCCCCGCCCCCTCGTTCGCGATCAGCTCCGGTATGGCCAGCGGGGAAAGCCTGTCCGGCCCGCGCTCGAGCAGGGTCTTCCACGCCTCGCCGGTGGTGTGCATGCCGCCGATGCCGTTGCCCACCATCGTGCCCACGCGGTCCATGTCCGGCCTGTTGTCGTCGGTGAACCCGGCGTCCCGCCAGGCCTCGACGGCCGCCGCGACCCCGTACACGGCGAAGGGGTCCATGTGGCGCATGGCCTTTCGGTCCACATACCCGGTCTCGTCGAGGTACGCGTCGAAGTCCTTCAGCTCGCCCGCGACCTGGCAGGTGCAGCGCGAGGCGTCGAACTTCGTGATCCTGCCGATCCCGCACTTGCCCGCCTTCAGCGCGTTCCACGTGGCGACCTTGCCGTTCCCGACCGGCGTCACCATGCCGATTCCCGTGACAACAACCTTCATCATCTGTGTTCTCCTTGTTTTTAAATCCTATAGATGCGGCCACTGCATGTACGTGCCCGCGTACGTGAGCCCGGCGCCGAAGCCGCAGAGCACTATCCTCATGCCGTCCTTCAGCTCGCCCTTGCGCACCGCCTCGTCCAGCGCGATCGGGATGGACGCCGCGGACGTGTTCCCGGTGTTCTCGAGGTTGAGGTAGAACTTCTCGAGCGGGAGCTTCATGCGGCGGGCGACCGCCTCGATTATGCGCCCGTTGGCCTGGTGGGCGAAGACGCGGTCGAGCGAGGCCGGCGTGGTGCCGAGCTTCTCGCAGAGCTGGTTCGTGACCTTCGCGAGGGCGCGGACCGCGAACGCGAAGACGTCGTGGCCCTGGAGGACGAGCGTGGGGAGCGGGAACATGCCGGGCTGGGGCTTGAGCCTGGTGCCGCCGTCGCGGTATATGAACGACGCGCCCTTGCCGTCCGACCACAGCACGGTGTGGGCGCTGGGCCCGTCGCCCTCCGCCTCTCCGATCACGACCGCGCCCGCGCCGTCCCCGAACAGGATGCAGCTGCCGCGGTCGCGCCAGTCGACGACGCGCGAGAGCGTCTCCGCGCCTATCACGAGGGCCTTCGCGCCGCGGTTCACCCTGACCCAGCAGCGCGCCTGCTCGAGGGCGTACACGAACCCGGCGCACGCCGCCTGCAGGTCGTAGGCCCCGGCCTCCGGGCATCCGAGCTCCGCCTGGACGAGGCACGCGGTGGAGGGAAACGTGGCGTAGTCCGGCGTGGACGTCGCGACGACGATGAGCCCGATCTCGTCCGGCGTCGCCCCTGCGGCGTCAAGCGCGGCCCTGGCGGCCTTCGCCGCCATCGAGGACGTGCAGTCGTCCGCCTCCGCGATGTGGCGAGCCCTGATCCCGGTATGCGACCTTATCCATTCGTCGTTCGTCTCAAGCGTCTTCGAAAGATCGTCGTTCGTGACCACCTTTGGCGGCAGATAGCTCCCCGTGCCGAGTATGCGTACGGACATCCAAACCCCTCCTAAAAATTTGGCGTGTATTGTATAAAATTCGCGCTCTTTGCGCAAGAGGCGCTGCGGCGGCGCGCTACCACCAGCGCCATTTGTCCGGGAAGAGGCGCACGTTCCTCATGTGGTCGATGTAAGGCTCGCCGGCCCCCTCTTCGCCGTACACCTCCATCACGTCGAAGCGGAAGTTCCCGTGCCATCGCTTCTGCATCAGCCAGTTCGCGCTCGCCCTCAGCAGATTCTGCTTCTTGCGCCCGTCTATTCCCCAGAGCCTGCCCGCGAAGTCGGAGCGGGCCTTGTGCGTCTTCACCTCCACGAACACCACGCTGCGCTCGCGAGGGTCGAAGGCGACGATGTCCAGCTCGCATCTGCGATCCCTCCGGCAGGGGCGCTCGTTTCGGCCGATGATGCGCCACCCCATCCCGGCGAGATGGCGGGCGGAGACGTTCTCCCCCCACCGACCGCGATCTGCGCTTGCGTTCATGCCTATCCCTCCATGCCTGATTCCGGCTTCCGCCGCCAGACCCCAAAGCCCCGGCGCACTCTCCGCCTCTGCCCGCGAAAGATACCAAAGCGGGGGAGACGAGTTGTCATGGAACTGTCAAAAAAACGTCAAAAGCGTGTCAAAGCCCTATGGCTAACCACTGTGGTGACGTGTCTCTTCCTCGGCCGCCCGCTGATGAAGCGGATCTTCGGCTCGCGCCCGCGCGGACTTCGTGCCTTCCGTGGTAGAAAACAAACAAGAACAGACCTGTCCACTGGTAGGGCGCGACGTCCTCGGCGCGCCGAACGAGGTTTCGCAATTGCCTCAAGAAATCTGGGACAAGCCTCGAAAAGCAAGGAGAAAACAGAGGAAATCACCAGCTCACCACAACGCCGGCGCCTACGACGAGACTCGAGAAGTCAAGATCCGCGGAAAGGCCTCCCGCCGAGGCGTCGAAATCATCTATCCACTCGTAGCCGACTTCGCCGTAGATTCCGAGGTTCTCCGTCAGATAGCCGA
>CAVERN010000079.1:0-8082 GCA_963618095.1 bacterium
CCGGTCGTGTGGCCGCTCGGGGCGAACGGCTATGCGTTCGACACGTCGGCCCTGAGGCCGATGACGCCCGCGCGCTCGGCGGATCTGCCGGTGAAGACGATGGCGGACATTTCGTAAACCAAAACCAAAAAACCAAAGACAAGAAGGAGAAGAAGGAATGGAGTTCAGTTCATCAAGAAGGGGATTCCTGCGCGGCCTCGGCGGCGCGGGGCTGTTCGCGATCGGCGGCTGCAGGAGCCTGCTCGGCGAGCAGAAGATAAGGCTCGCGGCGGTCGGCGTGATGGGCAAGGGCTACAGCGACTGGACGCCCATGCTGAAGACGGGGCACGTGGAGATCGTCGCGCTCTGCGACGCGGACATGACGAAGCGCGACGCGGCGGCGAGGGCGCTCGCCCGCGACGGCATAGACTTCGACGTCTACTCCGTGCCGTTCTACACGGACTACCGCCGCCTTCTCGACGACGCGGACCGCCTCGGCATCGAGGCGATGACGATCTCCACGCCAGACCACGTGCACGCCCCGGTCGCGATCGGCGCGATGAAGCAGGGCATCAACGTCTACGTGCAGAAGCCGCTCGTGCGCACGCTCTGGGAGCTCGACTACTTCAACCGCACGGCGAAGGACAACGGCGTGATCGTGCAGATGGGCAACCAGGGCTCGGCGCTGAGCTCCATGCGCCGCTGCACGGAGGTGCTCCAGAGCGGGATCCTCGGCGACGTCAGGGAGGTGCACGTGTGGACGAATCGCGCGGTGTGGCCCCAGGGCAAGGGCGTGGCGGACTACGTGAAGTCACGCGGCAACAAGGGCGACAAGGTCCGCGACGGGCTCAACTGGGAGGCCTGGCTCGCGACGGCGAAGAAGCGTCCGTTCCTCAACGGGTATCCGAAGGACGCGAAGGTCTACGACCCGTGGAAGCTTGGATCGAACGTCTACCACTCGTTCACGTGGCGCGGCTTCCGCGACTTCGGCTGCGGCGCGTTCGGCGACATGGCGTGCCACACGATGAACCTCCCGTTCCGCGGCCTCGAGCTCGGCGGCGTCTCCTCGGCAGAGTGCACCTACTCGCTGGAGCGCAACGACGTCGCCTATCCGGCGCGCTCGGTGGTGAAGCTCACGTACAAGGCTCGCGACTCCAGGGCGCGTCCGGGCGTGAGGCTCCCCGAGGTCACGCTCTTCTGGTACGACGGCTACGACGAGGCGAGGCCCGGCAAGAGCGCCATGAAGCCGCCGAAGGAGATCATGGGGAAGGTCATCGCCACGTTCGGCGAGATTCCGAACACGGGCTGCTACATCATCGGCTCGAAGGGCGCGGTGCTCATGCAGGACGACTACGGCGCGAAGTGCGCGCTCGCCCTTAACGGCGACGCGAAGTTCGTGGACATCTTCTCGCACGAGGCGGCGAAGCTCGTCGCGCGCTCGATCCCGTTCTGCGGCGAGGACGGCGTGGTGGGCGAGTCCACGGTCGAGATGAAGGGCTTCGCCGGCGGACACTACGAGGAGTTCGTGAACGCGATCCGCGGCGTGGGCCCGGTCTACGAGCAGACGCACTCGCGCTGCTTCTCGGACGTGGAGTACTGCATCCCGCAGATGGAGGGCATCCTCGTGGGCTGCGTCGCCCAGCAGGTCTCGGGCAGGCTCTCGTGGGACTCGGCGTCGCAGTCGTTCGACAACGCCGAGGCGAACGGCCTCGTGAAGCCGTTCGTCCGCAAGGGCTGGGAGTTCTGACCTGCCTCGCTGCGCCGTCTGCGGCGACGGGGCGGGGCCCCTTCGCCGCGGCGGCGCGTTCGACAATGCCGCCGCATCGCACAGTGGGAGGGCTCGCTCTTCTGAAGATGCTGGCGGCGTTTTCGCTTTTCGCCGCGCCTCTGCGCTCCGAGGCGCTGTCGTTCTCGAACCGCTACCGCAGTCCGCGAAGCGCGGAGCGGCCGCTGAGGAAGTCCACCAGGATCATCGTCCTCCACACCACGGAGGCCGGGGCGCGCAGCTCTCTGAACAAGCTCTCCGAGCGCGGCGAGGCGCACTACTGCATAGACGAGAAGGGGGTGGCGTACCGGATCGTGGACCGCAATCGCGAGGCCTTCCACGCCGGGCGGTCGATGTGGAACGGCAAGGAGGAGTGCGACTCCTACTCCATAGGCATAGAGGTCGTGGGGCACCACGACAAGCCAGTCACGCTATACCAGATAGACGCGATCAGGGATCTCCTCGCCATTCTCCAGAAGGAGTACAAGATCGACGACGCGCACGTGGTGTGCCACAGCCACGTCGCCTACGGCGCCCCGAACAAGTGGCAGAAGCGCAACCACCGGGGGCGCAAGCGCTGCGGGATGCTCTTCGCCATGGCGAGCGTGCGCGAGAGGCTCGGGCTGAAGTCCAGGCCGACGCACGACCCGGACGTCCGCGCGAAGCGGCTCGTCGTCGGCGACGCCTATCTCGAGAAGGTGCTGTACGGGAAGGTGGACACGATGGCCTCGCACTACAGGCGCAGGGTGAAGCAGCCGCAGGCGAAGCCCGGACTGTTCGCGACGCTCTTCAGCAAGAAGTCGCCGGAGATGGACGGCGAGCCGGAGCAGGAGAGCTACTACGAGAAGCCGCCGGGCGGCGCGGACGGAAAGCCAGCCGGGAAGGGCGCGCCCGCCCCCGCGAAGGCCCCCGCGCCCGCGAAGGCCCCCGCGGCGAAGAAGGCGGCGAAGGCTCCTGCGGCGAAGGCGTCGCCCGCGAAGGCGGCTTCCGCGAAGGCGTCGCCCGCCGGGGCGCGGAAGGGCGGCGAGCCCGCGTCGCTGAAGGATCTCGAGGATCGCCTGAAGTTCCGGGAGCTCGGGACGCTGGGGCGCAAGTCCACGCCATACCGCATAGTCGGCAAGGCCTGGAACTCGCCCTCCACGTACTACTACGTCAGGGGCAGGATAGTCCGGGGCGATCGCTTTGACGCGAAGAAGGCCGTGCCTGGCACGCGCGTGTTCATCCGCAGATGATGGTATAATCGGCGCCGTATGGAGAAGTCGTCAATAGCGATAGTCGGCATGGGATGCCGCTTTGCGGGCGCGGAGGACCTCCGGGCGTTCTGGCGGAACATAGTGGCCCGGCGGCCGGCGCTCACGCCCCTTTCGCCGGAGGCGGCCCTCCCCATAGGCGGGCGGAACGTGTTCGACGCGCCATACCCCGCGGTCGGCGGCCAGCTCGGCGACCTGTACTCGTGCCGTCCGCTGGAGCAGACCTTCCCCCGCCAGATGAACGCCGGGGAGAACCAGGACCTCTACTTCGTCACGCAGCTCGCGTTTGACGCGCTTGCGGACGCCGGGATGCGCGCGCACTCGCACGAGCCGAGGAGGGGCTCGGTGCGCCTCGCCTACGCCCCGATGTTCAACCCGTGCATGGTGAACTGGCTCGAGCACACGTTCTTCATAGAGCAGACCATGGACGTGCTGCGCCGCTGCTTCCCCGGGGCGACCGACGAGTATCTCGACAACGTGCGCGGCAAGCTGAGGTACTCGCTCCCGGCGCCGGACGCGGACGCGCTCCTCGCCGCGTCCGGGAGCCGCATCGCGGGATGGATCGCGAAGGAGGCTTCCTTCACCGGGGCGGCGGCGGCGCTCGACGCGGGAGTCCTCTCCGGGGTGGCGGCGCTCGAGGCGGCGGCGGACGACCTCCTCTCCGGGCGGGCGGACGTCGCGCTCGCGGGGGCGGTGACGCCGCCGATGAGCCGGGCGCTGATAGAGGGCCTCTCCGGCAAGGTCGCGTTCTCGACGAAGGACGAGCTCTGCCCGTTCGACGGCGAGGCGTGCGGGACGGTCCCGGGAGAGGGAGGCGCGTTCTTCGTGCTGAAGCGCCGGGCGGACGCCCTGGCGGCGCACGACCGCATCTACGCGCTCCTGCGCGGCGTGGCGACGTCGTCGGAGCGCCTGCCGATCGAGGAGTGCGCCTCGGCGGCCGGCGCGCCGATCTCCACGATCGCGATGGTCGAGGCGGACGGCGCCGGCTTCCCCGAGGCGGACGCCGCCGACATCGGCGAGATGCAGAGGCTGTGGGGAGCGCACCGCCCCGGCGGGCCGCTGGTCGGGGTCGGCTCGGTGAAGGGGAACATCGGCCACTGCTTCACGGCGGCGGCCGCGGCCTCCATAGCGAAGGTGGCGATGGCGCTCCGCATGAGGGTGCTCCCGCCGCAGATCGCGGGACGGCACCCGATAGAGGCGATCTCCAACGTGGGATCGTCCGTGTACCTGCTTGACCGCGCGCGGCCATGGATAATCGGCACGCCCACGCTGCCCCGGAGGGCCGTGGCGTGCGCGGACGACTTCGACGGCCGCCGCGCGGCGGTGCTGCTCGAGGAGGAGCCGGAGGACCGCAGATGACGCATTCGGGCGCAGACTTCTCGGCGAGCGAGGCCGTGATCCTCAGGGCGGCAGACCGGGCGGCCCTCGCGGACGAGATGGGCCGTCTCCTCGCCTTCATCGAGCAGGCGCCGTCCGTCCCGCTCAAGGACGTGGCGTACACGTGCTCGCGCTCGCAGGGCCCGAGCGTGGTGGCGTTCGTGGCGCAGACCGCGGACGAGCTGAGGGGCAGGCTCGCGTTCGCCTCCTCGAGGATCGCCGCCGGGGTGAAGCGGATCCGGGACAAGTCCGGCACGTACTTCGAGTCCGAGCCTTCCGGCGGGCGGCTCGCCTTCGTGATGCCAGGAGGCTTCTCGTTCTACCCGGACATGCTCTGCGACCTGGCGATGCTCTTCCCCGAGTGCCGGAGCGCGTTCGACGAGCTTGAGGAGGCGCTGTCCGGGACGGGGCCGTTCTCCCCGGCGTCGTTCGTGTTCCCCCCGGCGGCGCACTACCGCCGGGACGCGGACGTGTTCTCGGCCGGCGGGTACGCGGAGTCCCTCGTCTCCGTCTACTCCGCCTCGATCGCCCTCGCCCGCCTCTTCGCCGCCTGTGGCATCCAGCCGGAGGGCCTGGTCGGGTTCTCGGGCGGCGACCTCGGGGCGCTCGCCCTCTCGGGCGCCTTCGGAGCGTTCCCGAGGGCGGAGAGGCTGTCGTTCCTCAAGGACGTGTACCTGCTCTCGCGCAAGACCGTGGTGGGGATGCCCGCGCCGTCCGGGATGTCCCTGGACTTCGAGTGGCTCGGCAAGTTCAGGCCGGAGTTCAGGAAGTTCGCGAAGGCGTGGGTGAGGAAGGCGGCGTCGGTCCCCGTGTACTCGTGCGCCGCCGCCGCCCCGCTCTCGGAGAAGCCGCGCCGCTCGCGCGACGAGGCGGCGCTGATCTGGACCGAGCCGGTGCGCTTCGACGACACCGTCCGCCGGATGCACGCGGACGGCTTCCGGACGTTCGTCGAGGTGGGGCCGAGGAGCGTGCTGACCTCGCTCGTGCGGGACGCCCTGCGCGGGAGCGAGTTCACCGCCCTGAGCTCGAACACGATACACCGTCCCGGCCTCGTGCAGTTCCAGCACGCGCTTGCGCAGCTCGCCGCGTGCGGCGCGCCGGTGGACCCCGCGCCGCTGTTCGCCGGGAGGCGCGCCCGGCGGCTCGACCTCTCCTCGCCGCTCTCCATCGAGGTGAAGGCCGACTCCGACATGCGCCTTTCGAGGCAGTTCCCGCACATGATCTTCCCGGGGGAGGCCCCGTCCTTCGCCGCCGCGCGCGCCTCGGCGGGCCCGGACCGGCCGGGGGCCAGGGCGAAGGCGCGCGCTGCGGCGGCCGCCGCAGCGCGGGAGCGCCGACAGAGGCAGCTCGACTTCGGCGCGAGGTATCCGCTCATCTCGGACGCCGAGGTCGTCTCCGGCGGCTCTGGCGAGGCGATCGAGGTGGAGAAGACGTTCTCCATCGAGGAGGACCCGTTCTTCGCCGACTTCGCGATAGGCACCTCGCAGCTGTCGTACTCCGACCACAAGCTCCGGGGCTTCACGCTGCTCGCTCTGCCGGCGGCGGCCGAGATCATGGCCGAGCTCGCGGCGCGGCTCGTGCCGAACCGCAGGCTCCTCGCCATGGACGACCTCCAGTCGAGCGGCTCCGTGGCTTTCGTGGACGACCGCCTGCGCATATCGGTGCGCGCGGAGCGAGTGAGGTCGGCCGACCCGTCAAGGGCCGCGGTGCGCGCGACGATCCGGGAGGGCGGCGCCGACTCGTCCATGACGTCGCCCGTGTGCCTGGCGACGTTCACGTTCGGCGACGAGATCCCCGGGCGCGAGGCGTTCGTCCCCACGCCCCTCGCCAACCCGAGGAGCGTCCACTGGACGGACAACGAGATATACCCCGAGCGGCTCGACTCCGGCAGGGGGCTGCAGTGCATACGCAGGGCGGACCTCTGGAGCGAGGGCGGGATCGACTACGAGGTCGAGGTGCCGCGCCTGGCGGGCGCGGTGTCGTACACGTCCATGCCGCAGTGGGAGATCGACCCCCGCCTGCTCTCCGTCGTCGCCGACGGATTCGCGCTGTGGCGCAGCCACAAGCGCTTCGAGGGCACCTTCTCCCTCGCGTTCAGGCTCCGCCACCTGGCGATCCGCGCGCCTTCGTTCACGGAGGGGACGCGCCTGAGGTGCTATCTCCGGATCCAGGACGGCACGGTGAACTCGCAGATAGCGGACATCCACGTCTCGGACGGCAACGGCACGCTTCAGCTCGCGCTGTACGGCTACGAGGAGCTGACGGAGCGCGTGCCGGTGGAGTACTGCAGGCTCGTGCTCTCGCCGTCGGAGGCGTACCTCACGCAGCCGCTCGGCGCGGAGCTGCTCGGCGACCCGGCGACGCCCACCGCTTCCGCGCTCGTCACCGACATACCGTACGACATCTTCGAGCGGAACTCCGCGCTGTGGCTCAAGACGATGTCCCACATCGTGCTCGGCAAGGGCGAGCGCCGCGCCTTCAGGGAGATGACGGGCACGGTGCAGCGGCGCACGGAGTGGCTGTTCGGGCGCATCGTCGCGAAGGAGGCCGTCCGCAGGTTCGTGCGGGAGAACTACCAGGCGAGGTGGAGCTCGGCGGACATCCAGATCTGGGCGGACGACCAGGGCAAGCCCCACGCGATAGGCGCCTGGTCCGACAACCTCAGGGCGCGCCTCGACATCGCCATATCGCACACCCGCGACTTCGTGGTCGCCGTCGTCGCGTCCAACGCCCGCGTGGGGGTGGACGCGGAGCTCGCCTCGCGGGACCTCTCCGAGGAGTTCACGAACGGCGTGTTCTCCAAGGACGAGCTCGAGCTCGCCGCGGAGAGCTCGGACGCCCCCTCCACGCTCATCCGGTTCTGGTGCGCGAAGGAGGCGGTCTCGAAGGCCCTCGGCACCGGGATACGCTACAGCCCGCGCGAGCTGGTCGCGGAGTCGTTCTCCGCCGAGACGGGCGAGATATCAGTCGCGCTCAACGGCCAGTGGCTCGACGCCTTCAAGGCGTTCAAGGGACGCCCCGTGCGCGTGAAGACCGCGCTCGTGAAGGGCCACGTCCTCGCCTCGTGCTTCGTCCCCGAGACGTTCTTCAGCTGATAGTTGGTAGTTGGTAGTGGGTAGTACTGCCAACTACCCACTAGCAACTGTGATATAATGCGCGGCCATGAAAAGGTGGATTCTTGTTTCTCTGTCGGCCGCGCTGTGCGCCGGGTGCTTCGACAACAAGGGCAAGCCGGAGGACGTGCCCACGGTGATCGGGCTTCAGTCCCTGGCGGAGACGAACCGCGCGGGAATCGTGCGCGTGATCCTGCGCGGCGACGACGGGGAGCTTTCGGCGTCGCACCTCTCGGGGCTCGACTCGATCAAGATGATGGACCTGTCGGAGCGAGGCACGAAGGAGGTGCCGGCCGCGGCGTTCGGCCTGAAGGGCCTGAAGGAGTTCTACTTCTGCCGGAACGGGATGGAGAGCATCCCCGACCTCTCCTGCTGGGCCGAGACCCTGGACTACCTCAATCTTGACGACAACGCCATCTCCGAGGTGCCGGCGAGCGTCGGCGCGCTCACGCGCCTCAGGTGGCTGCGCCTCAACGGCAACAGGATAAGGACGCTCCCGGCGGAGCTGCGCTCGCTCAAGGACCTTCGCCGGGTCTACCTCTGCCGCAACGCGCTCACGGCCGTGCCGGAGGTGGCGAGTGAGTGGACGATGCTGGAG
>CAVERN010000080.1:0-8077 GCA_963618095.1 bacterium
CGGCCGCCTCATCCCAAACGCCTACCGCGAGCGCGCCGAGCGCGCATATCTGCGAGAGCGGGCCGCCGAGCCTGAACGGCGAGCGCACCTCGTCCTCCCCGCGTATCGCCCTCACGAAGCTCTCGTAGTGGTTGTACTTCGGACGGTGGAACGAGTTCATCGCCTTCCTGACCTGCGGGTCGCGCGGGTCGCCGCCGGCCACGAGCACGTACGGCGCGGAGTGGCTCGTGCGCGCGAAGACGCGCCCGTCCGCCCCGTAGACCTCCGCGCCGTTCATCTGCCGCTTCCACTTGCGGTTCGTGACGCCGGCGGGCATCTCGGGGTAGTTGCCAAGCCCGTCGCGCCACACGAGGCGGCACTCCGGCAGGCCCTCGCCCCTCGCGGGGAACGTGAACGCCATGGTGGACGCCAGCGGGAACACCACGTCCGTGCGCCGCTCGTCGCGGAGCACCTCTATCCTGGAGGGGAGGCCGAGCCTCAGGTGCTCCCACACCGTGGAGAAGATGTGCGCGCCCCAGTCGCCGATCGGGCCGGTGCCGTACTCGTAGAAGCAGCGCCACTCTCCGCCCATGTAGGCCGGGCTGTAGCCGCGGTCGGGCCTCTGCGAGATCCAGGTGTCCCAGTCCAGCCCGGCGGGCGGCGTCTCGGCGGGCGGCATGGACCGCAGCTCGCCGTTGTACTTGTGCCAGCGGCGGGCGGAGCACATGAACGCCTCTATCCGCGTCACGCCACCCATGAAGGAACTCTCCACCAGGCTCTTGCACTGGTAGTAGTTGCCGTCCGAATGGCCCTGGTTGCCCATCTGCGTGACGACGCCGTGCCGCCGGGCGGCGTCGGTCATCAGCTCGATCTCGCCGAAGCTGTTGCCGATGGGCTTCTCCACGTACACGTGCTTGCCGAGGGACATCGCGAGCATCGCCACGGGGAAGTGGGAGAAGTCGGGCGTGGAGATGCACACGGCGTCGATGGACGAGGCCATCTCGTCGAACATCCTGCGGAAGTCGCGGTAGCGCGCCGCCCCGGGGCACGACTGGAGCGACTTGACCGTCGCCGGCCCGCCCATGTCGGTGTCGCAGAGCGCCACCACGTCCACGAGGTCCGCGAGCTGGCGGAACATCGCGAGGTTCGCCGCGCCGCGGTTCCCGACGCCCACGAACGCCATGCGCACCCTGCCGCCGGCGGACGCGGCAGACCTCGCTATCCCAAACGGAGCGCAGCCGCCCACGCCGAGCAGGGCCGACGCGCCCATCGCCCGCAGAAAGGATTTACGGTCCATCTTCATCGGCGGGCGATTATACCACAGTCGGCCGCGGCCCGCCGAAGGCGGCGCCGAAGCCCCTCGCTGCGGCGAGGCACTCGTCCGCGTGCTCCATGAACCTGGGCGCGTGGACGATCCCCGCCTCCGGCCAGCCTATCTCCCCGAAGATGCTGCGCCACGTGGCGTCGAACAGGTCCCACTTCTGCCCGAGGTCCGCGCACACGCCTATCACGCCCGCGGCCCGGAGGCGCGGATAGCGCACGCCGTCTATCCAGTACGGGTAGAGGCGGTTCACGACCGCCAGCACCTGCGCGGGGATCGTGGCGTAGTAGAGCGGCGACACGAACGCGACCGCGTCCGCGACGTCGAACTCGGCGTACAGCTCCCGCATGTCGTCGTCGATCACGCACCGCCCCGTCTTCAGGCACCCGTAGCAGGCGCGGCACGGGCTGATGTCGCGCAGCCTGTGGAGGGTCTTCTTCACGCACTCGTGGCCGACGCCCGAGGCGCCCTCGATGAAGGCGTCCGCCAGGCGCTCGCTGCACGAATCGAGCGGCACCGGCTCCACTGCGCCCCCGGGGCGGGGCAGCTCGATGAACCTCGACTCGTGCCCCGGCGCCCGCGATATCCCGCGCGGCGAGCCGCTTATGACAAGTATCCTCATGCGAACCTCCTCAGTGTATGTTGCCGCGGGACGGATGGGACTTCCCCTTCGGCGGGTCGAGCCTCAGGAACGTGGCGAACCTCATCGCGCCGGAGGGGATCTCGTCCCCGGTCGTGTCCGGCATCTCCCCGAGGTCCGGCCGCTCGTCCGCCGGGGCCTTCGGCCCCACGGCCTCGCGCAGGACGCGGCGGAACTCGTCCATCCCCACAGGGCCGTCCCAGTCCCTCAGGTCGGCGTATTCCCGCAGGTCCTTGCGCCCCGGCTCGCAGCAGAGCGCGACCGGGGTCACGCCGGTCTCCCTCACGAAGCGGCGGAGGTTCCTGCGCGCCGCCGCCCGGTCCATCTTGTTCGCCACCACCACGGCGGGCCGCCCGGGCAGCTCCGGGCTGTACTCGGCGATCTCCCGGGAGAGCGTGCGGTAGTCCTCCCACGGCTCGCGCCCGTCGGTGCCGGCCATGTCGATCACGTACACCATCACCCGGCTGCGCTCGAGGTGCTTCAGGAACGCGAAGCCAAGCCCCACGCCCTTCGACGCCCCCTCGATTATGCCCGGCACGTCCGCCACCCGGATCTTGGCGAAGTCGCGGTAGACCATCGTGCCGACCGTGGGGTTCAGCGTGGTGAACGGGTAGGACGCGACCTTCGGCGTCGCCGCCGACACCGCGGAGAGCAGCGAGCTCTTCCCCGCGTTGGGGAAGCCGAGGAGCCCGGCGTCCGCGATCGTGCGGAGCTCGAGGCGCAGGCGGCGCTCCTCCGCCGGGCCGCCCGGCGTGTGCTCCGTCGGGGCCTGGTTGACGGAGCTCTTGAAGTGCACGTTCCCGAACCCGCCGGCCCCGCCCTTCGCGACGACCGCCGCCTGGCCCGGCTCGACCAGGTCCGCCACCACGAGGCCGGTCTCGGCGTCCGTCACGAGCGTCCCCGGCGGCACGTCCACCACGAGGTCCTTCCCGCGCCGGCCGTAGCACCGGCGGCCGGACCCCGGCACGCCGTCCTCGGCGAACAGATGCGGGTCGAAGTAGAGCGAGACGAGCGAGCTCACGTGCGTGCTCGCGCGCAGGACCACGTCGCCGCCGCGCCCGCCGTCCCCGCCGTCCGGCCCTCCGAACATCACGAGCGCCTCGCGGCGGAACGTCGCCGCCCCGTCGCCGCCCTTGCCGGAGCGCGCCTGCACCTCAACCTGGTCTATGAACGCCCTCGCCTTCATGGTCTGCCCCCCATACGCGCAGACGGACGTCCGGAAATGCCCCGGGCGCCCGCCTCCACCTCACAGATCGCAGGCTCGCGACTACTTCTTGACGAGCTTGCGGACCGCCTTGTGCGAGCAGAACGTGCGCTCGGTGTAGAGCTTCGCGCGCCAGGACGGGTTCCTCTTCACCACGCGGACCTTCTCGATCGCGGGGCTGTTGAACGGGAAGAGCTTCTCGACGCGCACCCCGTAGCTGTCGCGGGACACCGTGAAGTTGCCGGACGCGTTCTTGCGACCGTTGTCGATCGCGAGCACCTTGCCCTCGAAGTCCTGCAGACGAGTCTTGTCGCCTTCCCTCACGCGGATGGACACGCGGACGATGTCGCCGGCCTTGAACTCGGGGAAGCCCTTCTCCGCGAGCTTCGCGGTCTGCTCGGCGTTTATCTTATCCAGAATCTTGATACCCATTTCTGACCTTCTTTCTACAGGTTAGGCCGCAGGAGCCTCTTCCTTCTTGGCGGGAGCCTTCGCCTTGACGGCGTGGTGGGGCTTGAGCGCCGGGTTCTTCGCGCGGCGGATCAGCGAGGCGACGGTCTCGGACGGCTTCGCGCCCTTGCCGAGCCAGTACTCCACGCGCTCCAGGTCGAGCTTGAAGTTGTCGTCCTTGATGGCGGTGTCGTACCAGCCGAGGATCTCGAGGAACTTGCCGTCGCGAGGCGAACGCTCGTCCGCCGCGACAATGCGGTAGGCCGCGTGGTTCTTGCACCCAGTGCGACGCATTCTGATTTTGACCATTTTCTTCTTCTTTCCTAATCGTTTTCGGTAAAGAGGGAACGTAAGATACCACAAGTCGGCGGCAAATGCAACAAAAAGAAGTTCGCCCGGCGCCCTACAGCTCCTCTATCGGAATCTTCCTCGCGGCGCCGGGCACGTCCGCGACGAACCTCGGCAGGCCAAGCCCGCCTATGCGCTCCGCGCATTCGGCGGCGATCTCCTTCGCCCTGTCGAGCGGCACCCTGAAGTGCTCCACCCCCGCCACCGGGTCGCACATGAACACGTAGTACGGGCGCACCCTCGCCCGCTGCAGCGCGCGGAAGAGCTCGAGCATGGCGTCCGCCGAATCGTTCACCCCCGCGAGGAGCACCGTCTGGCAGGACACCGGGACGCCGGCGTCCACGAGCCGCCCGCACGCGCCAGCCGCCTCGTCCGTGAGCTCCCCGGCGCAGTTGAACTGCGTGTTCACCCACACCTTCCCGCTCGCCCGGAGCCTCGCGGCCAGCTCGGCCGTTACGCGCCCGGGGTTCGCGCACGGCGCGCGGGTGCAGAGCCTCACCACCTCCACCTGGCCTATCCCGGCGAACGCGTCCACGAAGCGCAGCACCTCGTCGTCGGGCAGCACGAGCGGGTCCCCGCCCGATATGAGCACGTCGCGCACGAGCGGACGGGCCTTCACGTAGTCGACGCAGTTCTGGAGCTCCTCGTCCGTGCGCACGACCTCCGCGGAGGCGAGCAGGCCCTTGCGCGTGCAGTGGCGGCAGTTCATGAAGCAGCTGTCGCTCGCCATCACGAGCGCCCGGTCGGCGAAGCGCTGCTTCAGGCCGTACACGCCGGCGGCCTCGCCGGCCTCGCCGAACGGGTCGGCCCCGTGGCCGCCGTCCTCGGCCTCGCGCGCGTCGGGCTCGACCTGGAGCCTGAAGGGCGCGCAGGCCGCGGCGAGCCTCTCCGCGTAGGCGCAGGCGTGTCTCGGAAACGCCGTCACGGGTAGTCCGCCGGGACCGTCAGCACCTCGCACCCGTCCTCCGTTATGGCGACGGTGTGCTCCCAGTGGGCGGCGAGCGAATGGTCCTTCGTCAGGACCGTCCACCCGTTGTCCCGGTCCACGTACGTCTTCGCCCCGGCCTTCGTCATCGTGATCATCGGCTCGATGGCGATCGTCATGCCGGGCCTGAGCACGAGCTTCGTGCCGGGCTTCCCGAAGTTCGGCACCTCGGGGTCCTCGTGCACGTCGCGCCCCACGCCGTGGCCGACCCAGTCCCGCACGACGCCGAAGCCGGCCTCCTCCGCCACGGCCTGGATCGCGTGGCCCACGTCGCCGAGGTGCACCCCCGGCCCGCAGGCCGCGATCCCGGCGGCGAGGCACCTCTTGGTCGTCTCGACGAGGCGCACCACCTCGGGGTCGACCACGCCCACCATGACGGTGCGGCTCGTGTCGCCGTTGTACCCGCCGCAGCGTATGCCCACGTCGGTCTTCACGAGGTCGCCGGGCTGGATCACGCGGTCGCCGGGGATCCCGTGGATGACCTCGTCGTTCACGCTCACGCAGATGCGGCCCGGAAAGCCCTCGTAGCGGTAGAAGCTGGCCGCGACGCCCCTCTCCTCGCAGTACCGGCGCACGATGTCGTCGATCTCGCTCGTGCGCATCCCCGGCGCCACGGCGCGGGCGCAGAGGTCGCGCACCTCCGCGCTCATGCGGCAGGCGACCCTCATGCGGTCGATCTGCTCCCTGGTCTTGACGTCTACCTTCACATCGCCGCCTTGAACGCCGCCGCGTTGTTCTCGGGGCCGCGGTCTCCGTCGATGACGCGCAGGAGTCCCTTGGCCCTGTAGTACGCGATCAGAGGCTCGGTCTGCTGGTGGTACACGACGAGGCGGTCCCTGACGGTCTCGGGGTTGTCGTCCTTGCGTATGACGAGGTCGGCGCCGCAGTGGTCGCACTTGCCCTCGACCTTCGGGGGAAGCGCCTTCACGTGGTACCCCGCCTTGCACTTGGGGCAGGTCCTCCTGCCGGCGATGCGGTCCTGGATTATGGAGTCGGGGACGTCCAGCAGCACGGCGGAGCGTATCTCCGCGCCGGTGCCGGCGAGGATCTCCGCCTGCGCCACGTTGCGCGGGAAGCCGTCGAGGAGCATCGTGACGTCTCCGGCGGACTCGGCGATGACGTCCTTGATCATCGTCGCGATCAGCTCGTCCGGCACGAGCTTGCCGGCCTCCATGTACCCCTTGGCGGCCTTGCCCGCCTCGGTGCCCTTCGCGACCGCGCCGCGGAGGAGGTCCCCCGAGGAGACGTGCCTGAGCCTTGAATCCTCGGCCGCGAGCCTGGCCGCGACCGTACCCTTGCCCGAACCCGGGGCGCCCAACAGAATGACAATGTTCATGATGGCGCGGATTATACCAAAAACGGGGCGCGATGTAATGGGGTAGTGGAGTTCACGATCCCTCGCGCAGCACGCGCAGGGTCTCGTTCAGTATCGTCGAGCTCGTGCCCTTCGTGTACGGGAAGTAGACCACGCGCACGCCAACGGCGTCGAACTTCTTCTCCATCTCCTGCCAGCGCTCGCTCTTGAACCAGTCGTCGCCGACGAAGAGCACGTCGAAGTGCAGCTTCTCCCACATCTTGAACTTGTCGAGGTCGTCCTGCGGAATCGCGGCGTCCACGTACTTGATCGACCGCACGATCTCGAGGCGCTCGGCGAACGGGATCACGGCCTTCTTGTGCTTGTAGGCCACGAGCTCGTCCACCGACACTCCCACGATGAGCTTGTCGCAGAGGCCCTTCGCGTTCTTGAGCAGGTTCAGGTGCCCGATGTGGAAGAGGTCGTAGACCCCGCTGGTGTAGCCAATGACCATTTTGCTCATGTTGTCTCCTGAGTGACGCCGTCCAGGGTCGCCGCGATCACGGCGTCCGTCGCGTGTGGGTAGTTGACGCAGACCTCGCGCGCGGCGAAGGCGCGGCGCGCGGTCGCGTCGGGGTCGTCGCCCGCCAGCACGACGCGGCGGATGAACGCGAGCACGTCCTCATCCGTCAACGCGCGCGTGACGTGTTCGGCCAGACGGCGGCTGAACGGCAGGAACTGCTCCTCCACCTGGTCGTCCGCCAGCAGGTAGCACTGCGGGCGGCCCGTGTAGAAATACTCGGCGAGAAAGGACCCGCAATCGTGGATCAGCGCGTCCGACTGCGCGAACGTCTCGAAGTAGTCGCCGCCGCGCTGGAACTCGACGTTGGGGTAGGCCTCCATTTTCCGCGCATACGCCGCCGTCTTCGCCTCGCCCCACCACTTCGGGGTCGCCAATCGCGCGAAGAGAAGCGGGTGCGGACGAAACACGAAGTCGATCTCCGGGAACAGCGCCGGCAGCTTCAGCAGCAGATCGGCGTTCTTGAGAAACGACGAGAGCGAGAGGCCGTCCGCCGCGCGATCGATCGAATGATGCGGGCACACGACGATTTTCTTCCGCCGCGCGGCCGCGCCGGCTTCCGCGCGCATCAAGCCCGCGAGGCGATCCATCTTGCAGTAGCCGGAGACGACCGTGTTCTCCGCCAGCAGCGGATTGCGCCGCGCGTTCATCTCGCGCGTCGCCTCGTTCGAGACGAAATAGCGCCACGCGAGAACGATGTTTGGCAGAAACGGCGTCTTCTTCTCGTTCGAGCAGAAGAGCCCGCCATAGCCGTAGTAGAGCACGGCCACGAGCGCGCGCTCCGAAAGACGTTCCGTCGTGTAGTCGGGGAGCGTCTGGTCTTCGTAGAGCACGGTGCTGTAGACGAGATCCGCGTCGAGCGGCTGCGCCGTGCGCGTGTCGGGATCGTAGAGCGGCCGCACGGCGGCGCCATAGCGGGCGGCGAGCGTGGAGACCGTCTTGGCGAGCGTCTCGCGCAGAAACGCCTCGCCCCGTGTCACGCGCGGCGCCACGGCGATGAAGCAGTCGAAGCGCGGATCGTCCTTCATCACCTGAAAGACCGGCTCGGCGGAGAACATCGAGGCATCGCACACAAGAAACGCCACGCGCACGCGCTCGCCGTGCGCAAGCATCTCGCGTACGCGCCGGACGTGCGCCGCGTAGCGCGCGCGCACCAGAGGCACGTCGTGTGCAACAGCGGCATCGCGTGCGCGGTCAAGCAACTGCCGCCGCACGCGATGCCGCATGCCCTTGAAGGGAATCAGAGCCGTTGCAAACCGAATCAAGAGGCGTAGAC
>CAVERN010000081.1:0-8041 GCA_963618095.1 bacterium
GTATATCGTCGCGCCGAGCGAGTACATGTCCACCCGGAAGTCGGTCGCGCCCTTCCGGACCTTCTCGGGCGCGATGTAGTAGGGCGTGCCCCAGATCTCCTCGCCCTGGTTGTCGTCCTGCATCCCCGCCAGGCCGAAGTCCACGATCTTCGCCGCGCCGGTGGAGTCGAAGAGGATGTTCTCGGGCTTGATGTCGCCGTGCACCAGGCCCTGGTCCGCCGCGCAGGAGAGCCCCTCCGCCACCTGCTTGCACACGCGCATCACGCGGGTGGGGTCGATGTTCCGGCCGTGGACCTCCATGAGCCGGTAGAGCGAGCCGCCGCCCGCCATCTCCATGGCGATGTACGGCTGGCCGTCCACGATGTCGTAGGAGTATATCTGGGCGATGGACGGGTGTATGAGCCTCGCCGCGGCCTGCGCCTCGCGCCGGAAGCGCTCCAGGAACTGCGGGTCCGAGCCGAGGGACTTCAGCATCACCTTCAGCGCGACCTGCCGGTCGAGCATCTTGTCCCTGGCCAGGTACACGCCGCCCATGCCGCCGTGGCCCAGCTCCCTCTCGACGATGAACCGCCCGAACTCGCACGGCGGCCTAAGCATCGCTTCTTCGTTCTCGTCGCTCATAACTCGTCTCCTTCCGAAAGAAATCCCCTGCCGTCACCTCACCGGGCCGAAATGGCTGCTCGCGAACGGCCAGAACACGCCGGCGGCCACCCCGCGAAGGTTCCTGACGGGCACAGTGCCCCAGTACCTGCTGTCGTAGCTTGCGGGGCTGTTGTCCCCGCATGCGAAGTACTCGCCCGGCCCGAGCCGCACCTCGGCGCCGTCCCGGAGCGGGCCCGGGGTGAACGGCGGGCAGCCCTCCGGCCTCACGGAGTCCATCCTCCTGCCGTTCACGTAGAGGAAGGGCTCGGAGATCCTCACGGCGTCGCCGGGCGCGCCGCACATTCGCTTTATGTAGTGCGTGCCCTGGACGAGGCCCTTTATGCCGGTTGTCGAGAATATCATCACGTCCCCGACGCGCGGGTGGCGGAAGTTCCACAGCCAGCGGTTCACGAAGAGGAAGTCCCCGATGCGGCGGTAGCCGCACCAGATGCGCTCGCCGGCCGCCACGTGGTCGCCGTGCCCCTTGCCGCCGACGAGCCGCCCGGTGTTCTCGACGAAGGCGTCGGTGGGGATCTTCTCCGAGACGTCGGGCTTCGCCGCGACGCACACGACGAAGTGCCCGTTGTTGTCCGGCCGCACGACGAGCGTGCCAGAGCACGGCGCCCGGAAGTCCACGAACGTCTCGCCGGACACGAGCCACTTGAGCTGCCTGAGCACCGGGGTGCGGTCCCAGACGGTCGCCTCCGCCGGCGACTTCCGCTCGGACCAGTTGCCGTAGAGCGTGGGGCGCATGGACCCCGTGGGGATGTTGAATGGCTGGTAGAAGTAGGCGCGGAACGCCATCGCCACGGAGATGGACACCACCAGGATGTCGAGCCACTCGCGCCCGGCGGCGAAGCTCTTCGGCGCGTCCAGCTCCCCAAGCAGCTCCGCGCAGCGGGCGTCGTCCTTCGCGGCCCAGGCCGCGCGCAGCTCCGAGAACCCGGCGGCGAGCTCGCCGCTCCGGTACGCGGGAAGGTCCTCGTGGGACAGCACGAAGACCCTCGCGGCCGCGAGCGTCGCCCGGGCCTCCTTGCGCCGCCTGGCCTCACGTGAGAATGGGAGGTAAAACATTTCGCGCCATTATACAGCAACGGGACGGCGATTTCAACAAAGTCACTTGCTGAACGCGGGGTTCATCCAGTTTCCCTTGTTGTAGAACAGCTGCACGGGCTTGTCGCCGTCCGGGTCGGAGTCCACGAGGAAGAGCGCCTTGTCGCGGGAGGCCACGATGTGCCTGCCGTCCGCCGCCCAGGAGGGGTCCTGCCACGAGCCCGGGGAGGTGACGGCGCGGGCGGTCGCCTCGCCGCCGTCCGGCTCGGAGGCCATCACGCACCACTGGCCGGACTGGAGGGAGGACCAGCAGAGCCTGCCGTTCGCGGACCAGTCGGGGTGCGTGTTCTGCCGCCCCCTGGTCGTGTAGCGCACGGACTTGCGGGTCGCCACGTCGCAGACGTAGATCTGCGGGTTGCGCGTCTGGTCGCAGACGTACGCGATCCTGCGGCCGTCCGGGCTCCAGCAGGGGCTCGACTCGACCGCCGCCGCCGTCTCGGTCATGCGCCTGATCCGGCGCGAGGCGAGGTCCATCACGTACAGCTCGGGGTTGCCCTGGTAGGAGAGGACGATCGCCACGGAGCGGCCGTCCGGCGACGCCGCGGCGCCCGAGGCGCCGTTCTTGAAGAACCCGAGGCACTCGCGGCGCTCGGTCTCCACGTCGATCCTGTAGGAGAGCTGCTTCTCGTGGAGGAAGCCCGTGTAGTAGAGGTCCCTTCCGTTCGGGGCCCAGCGCGGGCCGATCGCCGCGCGCCCGTCGCTCGTTATCTGCCGCATGTCCCCGCCGTCCGGGTAGCACATGTAGAGCTCGGCGTTGTCCGGGCCCTTGCGGTTCACGTACGCGATGCGCTTCGTCGCGAAGCCCTTGCCGCCGTCGGAGAGCGCGTCCACGATCGCGTCGGACATCCTTCGCGCCGCCATCCGCGCGCCGGCGGCGTCCGAGAACGCCTCGCTCGACGAGACCGTGCGCCCCCGCCCGGTGGCGGTGACGGTCCCGCCGGCCGTGCCGGTCACGGTTACGGACCCGGACGGCCCGATCCTGAACCATCCCGAAAGCTCGAGGTTGCGCTTCAGCGTCCTCGCGTAGTCCGGGCTGCCGCCGACCTGCAGGGTCACGGTGACCCTCGCCGCCCCCTGCTTCACCACCTGCACCTGCAGCGCGTGAGCACCGGACGCAACCGCCGCCGCCAGGCAGCCAAGAAACCAACGCTTCGTCATCATTCCTTCCTTCCTTTCCATTAAGCCGTTCCTGTGAATCGCCCTCGCGGCGCCGCTCAGCACACCCCGCGCGTGGAGTTCCTGTAGAACTGCACGAGCTCCCTCACCTCGTCGAACTGCTCCACGTCGTTCTCCACGCGCTCGAGCGCCTGGGACCGGTTGAGCCCCGAGTGGTATATGAAGCGGAACGCCTCCTTCAGCGCGGATATCACGTCGCGCGGGAAGCCGCGCCGCGTGAGCCCCACCACGTTCGGGCCTATCACCTTCAGGGCGCCGTCCACCATGTCGCCGAGCATGAACGGGGGGAAGTCCTGGCGTATCTTGGACATCCCCCCCACCATCGCGTGGCGGCCGACGCTGCAGAACTGGTGCGCGGCCGCGCACCCGCCCACGATCGCCCAGTCCTGGAGGTGCACGTCCCCCGCGAGCTGCACGGAGTTCGAGCAGATCACGTGGTCCCCGAGGATCACGCCGTGCGCGGCGTGGCAGTACGCCATGAACAGGCAGTCGCTGCCTATCACCGTCTTCTCGCCGTCCTTCGTGCCGAGATGCACCGTGGCGAACTCGCGGATGACCGTGCGGTCGCCGATCTCCACGTACGACACGGACCCCTCCTGGTACTTGAGGTCCTGCGTCTTCATCCCGACGAGCGCGTACGGGAATATCTGGCACCGCTCGCCTATCGTGGTGTGCCCGTCCACTATCGCCCCCTGCCCGACGGTCGTCCCCGCTCCGATGGAGACGTCCGCGCCTATCGTCGCGTACGGGCCGACCTTGACGCCGTCCCCAAGCCGGGCGCCGTCGCTGACCATCGCCGTGGGGTGTATTTCAGTAGCCATCCGCCAATCCTCCTTGTTGTAGAGTCCGCATTCTTCCTAAAGGTTCTTCGGTATGAGGTACGAGGCGAGCGCCAGGCACGCCAGCACCGGCATCCAGATGAGGAACTCCGGCTGCGCCCGGAAGTTCTTCGAGAGGTTCGTCATCAGTATCACGACGAGGTAGTAGGAGAGCGCCACGGCGATCGATATCGCCATGCCCACGGAGCTCTCCCTGCGCTGGGCCCGGATGCCGAGCGGCACGCCGACGAGCACGAAGCACACGGAGGCGAACGCGAAGACCCACCGCTTCTGGAACTCGGTCTGGATGTTGCTCAGGCTCCTCTTGGCGAGGTACTTCTCCGTGCCCTTCCTCGTCGGGCCGGACGCCCTCTCCACGGCCTCCCGCGCCTGCCGTATCGCCCCGATCATCTCGAAGAAGCGGAAGTCCTTGTCCTTGCGCCTGTACCTGGAGTCCTTCAGCGCGTCCACCACCCGGTGCTGGTAGCGCGAGAGGCTCGCCCCCCAGGGGTGCTCCGCGTCGAGGGGGTCGACCGTGATGTCGTGCAGGTCGAGGCAGATGTCGCGCCCCTCGCTCTCCACGAGCGCCTTCTTCGCCCGTATCTCGCGCGCCACGCCCTTGCCGGAGTAGTCGATCACTATCAGGTTGTGGAGCCAGTTCCCCTCCCGGGACTCGAAGTATATCTTTGCCTTCGGGAAGTCGTCTATCACGCGCCCCGGCTCCAGCAGCTCGAGGCCCGAGCCCACCGACATGCGCCTGGCGAGGTTGCGGCGCACCTCGCGCCCGCGCGGGGCGATCTCGTTGTTTATGAAGAGCCCGAGCGCGGTCATCGCGACCGCGAACAGCGCCGGGTAGCGCATCACCGAGAGGAGGTTCACCCCGCACGCGCGCATCGCCGCTATCTCGGAGTCCGCCGAGAGGCGCGAGAACACGAGCACGGACGACACGAGCAGCGCGAGCGGGATCGTCCACTGCATCGTCTCCGGGAAGCACACGAGCGCGAAGCGCCCCACGAGGTCGAGCGGCACCCCCGAGAGTATGTAGCCGACGATCTGCACCATCAGGCCGATCGTCAGCACGAACGACAGCACGAGGAACGCGAGGAGGAAGGACGTCAGGAACGACCCGAAGATGTATCGGTGGAGCGTCTTCATCGAGCGCCCGCGCCCTATCCGATCATCCCGCCGTTCACGGATATGATCTGCCCCGTGATGTAGGAGGCCGAGGGCGAGACCAGGAACGCCACGCAGCTGGCGATGTCGTCCGCGGTGCCGAACCTCCTGAGCGGGATCGTGTCCATGTACGCCTTCTTCACGTCGTCGGGGAGGACGTCGGTCATCTTGGACTGGATGAACCCCGGCGCCCCGGCGTTGCAGCGTATGTTGCGCGAGCCGAGCTCCTTCGCGGTAGTCTTCGTGAGGGCGATCACCCCGCCCTTGGAGGCGGTGTAGTTGGCCTGGCCGGCGTTGCCCATTATGCCCACGACCGACGCGAGGTTCACGATCGACCCGCCGAGCTGGACGCCGTCGGCGGACTTGTTCTTCATCATCGGGCGCGCCACGGCGCGCGTGAAGAGGAACGTGCCCTTCAGGTTCACGTCGATCACGGCGTCCCAGTCGTCGTCGCTCATGCGCATGAGGAGGCCGTCCTTGGTGATGCCGGCGTTGTTGACCATTATGTCCACCCTGCCGAACTCCGCGATCACGGCCTTCACGCACGCGTCCACGTCGCCGGAGGACGCCACGTTGCATCCGAGCGCCAGCGCCCTGGCGCCGGCCGCCTCGACCGCGGCGACCGTCTCGCCGCACCACTCGGGCTTGAGGTCCACCACCGCGACCGCCGCGCCCTCGCCCGCCAGCCTCGCCGCGATCTTCTGCCCGATGCCGCGCGCGCCGCCCGTGACAATGGCCACCTTGCCGTCAAGACTTCCCATGAGAACCGTTCCTTTCCTTTTGACTGAATTCAGATACGCCCGCGATTATACCACAACAGTCAGGGCCGGCGCATGATCCACACCGCGCGGGCCTCCGGGTAGTGCCGGCGCAGGAACGCCTCGCCGTCGACGCGGCCGAGCACGAACAGCACGGTCGAGAGCGCGTCGGCCACCATCGCGCTCGACGGATGGACGACCGTGACGGAGGCGACGTCGTTCGACACCGGCAGCCCCGTGCGCCCGTCGCTTATGTGCTTGCCGCGCTCGTACTCGCCGCTGGTCGCGCAGGCCATCCCGTTCGACAGGACCAGGGTCTGCGCGATCCCGCCGCGGACCGCCGGGCTCCGGACGCCGGTGCGCCACACGCCGGAGACGGCCTTCAGGTTGCCGCCCAGGTCGAGCAGCACGTCCCCGCCGCGCCCGGCGACCGCCGCGGCCAGGCGCTCCGCCGCGACGTCCACGGCGAACCCCTTCGCTATCCCGCCGAGGTCCGGCCCCCTGCCCGGGCCCCGCCAGAACGGGTTGAACGCCCCGCCAGACTTCCGCTGAACCTCGAACGCCGCCTCGTAGCACGGGCGCACGTCGGCGGACACCGCGTCCAGCGAGGTGTACCTGGATATCTCGGACTCCGGGTTCCACACGGAGAGAAGCCCCTCCACCCTCGCGTACGCCTCCCTCACGACCGCGCCCGCGCCTCGGCGGAGAGCGGCGTCGCCGCCGCAGTTCTTGAAGGACACCTTCGCCACGGTGCCCATGGAGACCCATTCCACGGAGTCGACGCGCCCCCTTCCGCATCCGGCCGCCGCCGCCGCGGCCACCAGGAACAGGGCGAGCCTCACGCCAGCTCCCCTATCAGCGTCTGCGGATGCGCCTCGGAGATGCGCACCTGCACGAGCGAGCCGGGGACGATCCCGGCGCGCGGCTCGAACGCCACGATGCGGTTCCCGGAGTCGCGCCCGCTCCAGCGGGCGCTGTTGCGCAGGCTCGGCCCCTCGGCGAGCACCTCGCGCACCGTGCCCACGAGCCTGCGGTTGCGCTCTAGGCCGCGCCTCTCCTGGTCCGCGAGCAGAACCTGGTTCCTGCGCTCCTTCTCGGCGGGCGGCACGTCGTCGGCGAGCGCCGCGGAGCGGGTGCCGGGGCGCGGGGAGTACTTGAACACGAAGGAGTTGTCGAACCCGGCCTCCTCCATCAGGGAGCGCGTCTCCTCGAAGTCCGCCTCCGTCTCGCCGGGATATCCCACTATCACGTCGGTCGTCACCGCGAACTCGGGGTCGAGGGCGCGGAGCCTGGCGACGGCGGCGAGGTACTCCGCCCTGGTGTAGCGCCTGCCCATCTCGGCCAGCACCCGGTCGCTGCCGGACTGCACCGGCAGGTGGATGTGGCGGCAGACCTTCCGGCACTCGCAGAACGCCCTCGCGAGCTCGTCCGTGCAGCCGCCGGGATGGGCGCTCGTGAACCTGATCCGCTCAAGCCCGGGAATCCCGTCCAGCGCCGCGAGCAGGCGCGGGAACGGCTCGGAGTAGGCGCCCCCGCCCGCGCCGTCCGGCCAGGCGCGGTTGCGCAGCCCGTAGCGCAGGACGCTCTGTCCGAGCAGGCACACCTCCCGCACGCCGTGCGAGGCGAGGCTCCGCACCTCCGCGACGACCTCGGCCGCCGGACGCGAGTACTCGTGGCCGCGGACGTCCGGGACTATGCAGTAGCTGCACCTGTTGTCGCATCCGAGCAGCACGGTGACGTAGCTCCTGAAGCATTCCGCGGCGTCCCCCGCGGGGGCGTCGGGATGGGCGGAGAGGCCCTCGGGCACCTCGTCCTCGTCCGGCAGCTCGAGCACGTTCGCGCCGGAGCGCATCTCCGGGTAGCCCTGCGCCTGCAGTCGCGAGACGATGGAGGGGATCATCCCGAAGCGGCGCGGGCCGACGGCGAAGTCGAGCCTCGGAAGCCGCCTGAACACGTCCGCCCCGAGCCGCTTGACCGCGCATCCCATCAGCCCCACGATCCTGGGCGCGGGGCCCGGAGCGCAGAGGTTGCCGCACTTGCCCACGGCCTTCTCCTCGGCCTTCTGCCGCACCGTGCACGAGTTCACGATCAGGAGGTCGGCGTCCCCCTCGCCGTCGGCCCTCACGTGCCCGGCCGCCTCGAGCATGGCCCCTACCGCCTCGGAGTCCCTCACGTTCATCTGGCAGCCGTACGTATGGATGTGGAATCTCATGGTGTCCCCCGCGCCCTCCCGCCGCTACGCCCTCGGATGGGCCTTCGCGTACTCGTCCTTCAGCCTCTCTATCGACACGTGCGTGTACACCTGCGTGGTGGCGAGCGAGCTGTGGCCGAGCATCTCCTGCACGCTCCTGAGGTCCGCCC
>CAVERN010000082.1:0-7922 GCA_963618095.1 bacterium
GCGGCGGCCGCCGCGGCCGCGCTTGCGCTGTCGCCGCTCCTCCCGTCCAAGGCGCTGGCGGAGCCGGCCCCCGAGCCCGAAAGCGACGTGGAGGTCTGGAACAGGGGCGTTGACCTCTACCGGGCCGGCGACACGACGAACGCCCTGGCGACGCTCAGGCCGCTTACGCTCTCGAAGACGCACGGCGCGCGCGCCTCGGAGATGGTCGGGGCGATGGAGTTCTCCCGAAGCCGCTCCCTCGCCGCCGCCGGCGGCGGCGAGGAGACCCTGCGGTCGGCGGAGAGCGCGGCGGCGGACCTTCAGGCCGCGCTTCGGTCGAGTCCGGACGACGCCAGGAGAGGACGCAACTTCACCAGGGCGGCGGACCGCCTGCCCGAGCTGCGCGAGCGGGTTCGCGTGGAGAAGGCGCAGAAGGAATACGGCCAGCAGGACCCGGCGTCCCTGCTCGCCTCCGGGGTGCGGGACGCGCGCCTGGCGATGGAGGGCTTCCCCGTCGCCCTGACCAACGCCAGCGCGCACGCCGCCGTGGCGAAATGCGAGGAGATGTCCCGCCGGATGAGGCGCCTCGGCGACATGTGGATCGTGCTGAGGAAAGGCGTGGCGCAATCTGTGACGAACGAGCAGCAGGCCATGACGATAATGGCGCAGATCGACGAGGCCGGCGCGGCGACGGACCAGGCGGCCAGGGGGCTTGCGGACCTCGACCCCGCGGCGCAGAGGAGCCTGGAGCAGGCGGAGACGTCCCTGACGCGCTTCTGGAAGGCCGCGATGATGCCGCCGGAGGCGTGCGGCGAGGCGATCTCCGCCCAGACGAACTCGATAGCCGGGGCGGCCACCGTGAACGGACGCGACTGGCAGCGCGAGTCGCTCGAATACACGCTCGCCTTCCGCGAAAGGTTCGACCGGTGGGCGCAGGCGTATGCGCAGAAGGCGCAGTCCGACACGAACGCCCCGCCGTTCACGGCCGAGGCGCAGGCGGAGATACGGAAGCTTGCGGGCGAGACGATAGGCCTCCAGGAGGAGCTCGTCAAGGACGATGCCGCGCCGGCGCAGGGCTCTGCGCGGGACCGTCGCGGCGGCGGGCCGGCCGCCGAGCGCGCCGCGAAGCGCTTCCGCGCGCTCGAGAAGCTGCACAGGATCCGCGAACTGCTGCCCAAGGACCAAAACGGCGGCGGCCAGAGCCAGCAGAACCAGCAGAATCAAAACCAGCAGAGTCAGGATCAGCAGAATAAGGATCAGGACAAAAGCCAGGACCAGCAGGACAAGGACCAGGGCCAGGACAAGGACCAGGGCCAGCAGAATCAGGAGAAGGATCAGGACCGACCCCAGGAGAACGACGACCAGGACAAGGGCCAGGACGACAGGGACCAGGAGGCAGAGAGCGAAGAGCGGCCGCAGGGCGACCAGCAGGTGGAGGACGTGCTCCGCAGGGCGCAGGAGCGAAGCGACCAGCACGAAGCGGACAAGAAGGCGCGGATGAGGAACAGTCCGCTTCCGTCAAACGATCGCGACTGGTAGGAGTGGCATGATGCTGAAGAGAACGATCCTCGCCGCCGCAGCGGCCCTTGCCTCGATCCCGTCCATTGCGGCGGACATCGCCGTCGTCGCGCCGAAGTCGGGCTTTGGGCTGAGCCTTGGGCGGCACATCGTGCGCTGGCTCGGCCAGCACGACATCCAGGCGGATCTCGTCGACGAGGCCGCCGTCGGCAGGGCCCTGCCGGGAAAGCGCCTGGCGTTCGTGGTCATGCCGAAGGACGCCCACTACGCGGCCCTGGCCTCATTCGCCCGCGGCGGCGGGAGGATGTTCGCCTTCTACTCCGACTCCGCGAAGGTCGCTTCGCTCTTCGGAGTGAAGACGGGGGCGTACATGAAGGCGGACGCCTCCGGGACCTTCTCGCGCATAGCGTTCGGCGACACCGCCCCGCCCGGCGCTCCGGCGGAGATCGTGCAGAGCTCGGCGAACATCTTCTGCGCGTACGCCGTGCCGGGGCGGTCCCGAGTGATAGCGACCTGGCGAGACCGGGCGGGACGCTCCACGGGCCTGGCCGCCGTGCTCGCCTCGAATGCCGGATGGTGGATGACGCACGTGCTGCTCGCCGACGGCGACGAGCGGGCGAAGGCGCAGTTCCTCGCGTCCGTCGCCGGGATGTGCGTGCCCGGCGCCTGGAGCCACAAGGCATTCCTGTCAAGGCGCAAGGCCGACCTGGAGGCGGTCCGGCGCTACGCCCTTGCGCAGAGCCCGAGAGATGGAGAGGTGCGAGCGGTGTGGGAGCATTCGGGGCAGGGACTGTACCCCGGGGACTGGCCCAGGACCTTCCGCGAGCTCCAGCGCTACGGGATAACGGACCTGTTCGTGAACGTCGCGGGCGCGTCGTTCGCCCACTACCCTTCCAAGGTGCTGCCCCGGAGCCAGGCGTACGCGCAGGGCGGGGACCAGCTGGCGGCATGCCTGCGCGCGGCCGCCGGGACCGGCGTGAGGGTGCACGCCTGGATGATGTGCTTCAACGGCACGAGGGGCACGCCGTCGCGGCTCGAGACCTTCGCGAAGCGAGGATGGCGGCTGAAGGACAGGAAGGGACGGCTCACGGAGTACCTCGACCCGTCGAGCGCGAGCCTCAGGGAGTATCTCCTCTCGGCGATCGAGGAGGTGGCCAGGCTCTACCCCGTGCAGGGCGTGCACCTCGACTTCGTGCGATGGTACGAGGGGGCGAAGCTCCCGGACGACGCGGCGAAGAAAGTCGGGGCCTTCGTGGCGCAGGCGAGGTCCAGGGTCAAGCGCGCCCGGCCCTCCGCCCTTTTCACGACGGCCGTGTTCGGGAAATACCCGAGCTGCGTGTCCGCCGTCGGCCAGGACTGGGAGAGCTGGCTGGACGCGGGCATTGTGGACTGGATCGTCCCCATGAACTACCTTGAGGACGACGCCAAGTACGCGGCGTGCGTGCGCCAGCAGTGCCGCACCACCGCCCATGCGAGGCGCGTCGTGTCGGGCATCGGCGTGACGGCGGTGGAGTCGCGGCTCGGCGCGCGCCAGGTGATAGACCAGGTGAAGCTCGCGCGCCGGTGCGGCGCCGCCGGCGTCGCGTTCTTCGATCTTGACTACACGCTTGTGAACGACATACTGCCGTATCTGCGCCTGGGCCTGTTCAGGTAGGCGGCGCGGACGGAGGAGACGAAGACGGAGGAAACCGGTCATGGACAGCAGAAGGACGGTCGAGGCGCTGATGCGCAGGGGGTACGACGCCGCATTCGCGGCGACTAAGGACGAGGCGGCCGCGCTCGTCATGAAGGAAGCCGAAGCGGCGCAGTCCGTCGGATGGGGAGGGTCCGAAAGCATCAAGGCCCTCGGCGTGCGCGAGGCGCTGGCGGCGGCCGGCAAGGAGATTCGAGACCATCAGACGCAGATGGACCTCTTTCTCCTTTCGGCCAATGCCATGACGGAAGACGGCGTCATCGTGAACATCGACGGCACCGGCAACCGCGTGGCGGCGTCAATCTACGGGCCAAGGCGCGTCGTGTACGTGGTGGGGAGGAACAAGATCGTCCACGGAGGCATCCTGGAGGCGGTCGGCCGGGCGAAGCGGTGCGCATGCGGCCCGAACTGCCGCCGGCTCGGCAAGCGGACTCCGTGCGCGGAGACCGGGCTATGCGCCGACTGCGATTCGCCGGACCGCATCTGCAAGGTGACGGCGGTGTTCGAGAGATGCCCGTCGCGCACCTCGACGCTCGTGATCGTGGTGGACGAGGATCTCGGCTACTGAAAGCCCGGAAAAGTTTTCTGTCAGAAAGCTCCCCCGGACTGACCTACCAGTCTTGTAAGGCAAAAAAAGCCACAGTCAAAGAAAGAGAAAGGAAAGACAAGATGAACAAGACAGCAAAGATAGGCAAGAAGTGCGCTCTTGCGGTCGCCGTCGCGACCATCATGTGCACAGGCGTGTGCCTGGCCCGCCCAGGCGGTCCTGGCGGCCCGGGAGGCCCTGGCGGCGGTCGCCCCGGCCCGGGGATGCACGGCGGGCCGAGGGACGGCGGACATCATCGTCCGGGGCCTCGCCATCACGACAGCTTCTGGGGGCGCGGCGGACGCAACTTCCTCCCCGGCTTCATCGGCGGCTTCGTCGGCGGCGCGGTCGCCAGCACGATCGTCGAGCCTGCGCCTGTCGTGGTGACCACCCCGACGGTCGTGACGACCCCCGTCGTGACCCAGCCGGTCGTGGTGCAGCAGCCCGCCGTGGTGACCTCGGTCACGCAGACCCAGAACGTCTGGGTCGAGGGCCGCTACGTCGATCAGGTGCAGCCGAACGGCGCGGTCGTCCGCGTGTGGCAGCCCGGCCACTACGAGCAGAGAACCGTCACCATCCAGTAGGCGGCGGATGGCTGCGTCTGCGGGGACAGTCAATGGCGCCCCGCAGGCGCGGATGGCCGCCGAGGATCTGGAAAGGCCCGTCGCCTACGGCTGGGCCAGGGCGTCGGCGCGGACGGCGGACGACGGGTCGTTCTCGTTGCGCGCGCGGTTCGTGTCGCGACCGGCGTCGATGAACGGCGCATGGACAAGGGCGCGGAGCTCCGGCTCCGTCAGGCCGTGCTCGGGACGGAACTCGTCCGACGCGGCGTAGTCCACGAGGCGCTGGCGCACCCATGCGGCCGCCGGATCGTCCGGCGCGAACCTGAACGTGCAGACGAGAAGCCGCCCATCTCCCACCCGGTACTCGAAGAGAAGCGCCTGGCGGATGACGCACTTCACGGACGACGCGACGTCGATTATCGGGTCGAACGGCGCTCCGGACTCGATCTGCACGGGCGCGGCGCCTTCGACGAGGCGGCGGAAAGGCCAGGAGCAGAAGCCGTCGTGCGGAAGCCCGCGCAGCGCGGGATGGCCGGCCTTGATGACTGTCGCCAGATGCGCCTTGCAGCGCCCGGCCATGCCGATGCGGAAGCTCATGTTGGAGGCCGCCGGGAACGGGCCCTTCCCCAGCAGGACCACGCGCTCGCCCTTCTCCATCCAGCGCGCCAAGTCGTCCTCGGTCGCCGTCTCGACGACGCGGACGCCCGTCGGGGCGGGCGCCGCCTCGACCGCCGGGAACGCCATGAGCTCCCACTCGTTCTCGGCGCGGACTGCGCCGCCCGCGAAGCGCGCGCGCAGGACGTACTTCGCCGGCCCGGCCGTTCGCGGCATCTCGATCGCCACGTCGCCGAGCCGCGTCAGGGAGCCGTTCGGGACATCTCCGGCCGCAAGGACGCGCTCCTGCACCGTCTTTCCGTCCGCCGCCGCGACGAGCGAGACGGAGAGCGTCGCCAACGGCGCGTCGGCGGCGTAGTTCGAGACAGAGAACGCGACTCGACGCGACTCGCCGCAGCGCAGGTTGAAGTCGCTGCCGAAGTCCGCCAGCACCACCGCCGCGCCGTTGTAGCGGAGCACGTCCGCCTCCGTCTCGCCGGGCTTGAGGCGGTAGAACTCGTCCATCATGCCGACCGAATAGCCGAACGTGTGCCAATGCGTGTTGATGTCGCCCAGGAAGTCGTATCCCGCGACGCGGTCGGACGCGCGCAGCTTCTCGAACGTGAACTTGCGCACCCGGCGCATCCACTCGCAGGAGTTGCGGAAGTAGACGTCGGCGCGGTCGAGCAGCCCCTTCTCCGCGAGCTGGCGGCGGACGCCCGCGAAGAGGTCGGTCTTGAGAATCGGCGAGTTCGTCGGATAGAGCGCCTCAAGCCCGAGGTCCGCGTAGCTCGAGTCGATGCAGATCTCGTGCGACGTGCGCGGCTTGCCGGCGTAGGCGTCGCCCCAGCGGTCGAGGTCGGCGGACGTGCCCGAGTTCACCGATGAATAGCTCACCAGGCCGAGCTGGTACGACGTCCACATGTCGCTGAACTCCGCGAGGCGGGCGAGGCGCTCGGGATTGTGCTCGAACGGCTCGCGAACGATCCTGTCCAGCCCGGGCATCAGGTAGTATTCTACGCCCCGCAGGGCGCTCATCGGCGAGAAGAGCGCGTCCGTGCCCTCGTGGACGATCCCCGCGACGTCCCGCAGATACGCCTCGGCGATCCGGTCGATGCGCGTCTCGTTGCCCGTGCAGTAGATGACCACGGACGGATGCCGCCGGGCGAAGGCGACGATGGAGGCGAACTCGGGCTCGGCGACGAAGTTCGGCGACTCTACGTGAACGAGCATGCCGAGCTCGTCCGTCGCCTCAAGGTATTCGACGGGCGGAACAAACGTGTGGAAGCGCACGAAGTTGAAGCCGAGCGCCTTGCGCTTCGCCGTTATCATGCGGTAGTAGCCGAGGTCGCGCGGCAGGTGCACGGTCTGAGGGAAGTAGCAGTGCTCCGTCACTCCGCGCAGGTATGCGGGCTCGCCGTTCAGGCGGAACTTCTCGCCGTCCGCGACGAGGCGGCGCAGCCCGAACTTCTGCGAGTACGATCCCTCGGGCGTCGTTATCACGAGATCGTAGCGCTTCGGACTCTCCGGCGACCAGAAGGAGAACCCCCGCGTCGGCAGCGTGAACGGGCCGGCCGAGCGCCCCTTCGCGACGGCGCGCATGCCGTCGCGTATCTCGTACTCGAACGGGCTCCTCCCCGAGACGTGCACGGTGAACGAGGCGAGGTCCTTCGCCGTCGTGACGTAGACGTCGGCGAGGTCGTTCTTCGGGAAGCGCAGGGCGAGGCGTCCGTTCACGCCGCCCGTTCCGCGGAACACGGCGCGCGTCGTGAGCCCGCTCACGAAGTCGCAGTAGCCGGGGTTCGGGCTGTTCGACACTGCCAGCACGATCTCGTTCGCGCCCGGACGCAGCACGCCTTCCGGCACGGCGAGCTCGAACGGCGTCGAGAACCCGGCGCGGAAGGCGACGAACCTGCCGTTCGCCCACACGTGCACCTGGTTGCGCACGCCCTCGAACGCCAGGACGGCCGGGCCGCCGCGAGGCAGCTCGACCGTGCGACGGTAGAGGAAGCAGCCGTAGATGTTCGGCAGCGTAAGGTCCTCGGCAGTGCCGGTGATCGGCAGACGCTGGTCGCTGTGCCACGGATGGATCCGGAACGCGTCGGTCATGCCCGCCTCGCGGAACGCCGGGACCATGTCCTCCCAGTAGCCCGGCACGGCGCGGGCGACCTTCACGCCCCTGAACGCCGGGAGCGAGCGCGTCTCCCAGGCGTACGGGAGGTAGGCCATCTCCCATTCGCCGTCAAGCGGCACGGACTCGCAGATGACGCGCTCGAAGGGGCCGGCGATGCCGGTCGCCGCCAAGGCGGAAACAGCGTTCAGGAGCGCCGCAGCGCAGGCAAGTCTCGTCGTTTGCATCCCATCACCCCCCTTCCTCGGATTCCGCCAAGGCCCTTCCGCTACCCTACCCGCACCCTGGGGTCAAGCCAGGCGTACAGGAGATCGGTCGCGAGGTTCACCCCCTGGTAGAGCAGGGCGCCGAGCACCACGACCGCGCGCACGACCGCCATGTCGCTGGAGTGGATCGCGTTTATCGACACGCTGCCGAGGCCGGGGATGCCGAAGAAGCTCTCCAGCATCAGGGAGCCGGTGAAGAGATACGGGATGGACAGCGACACGTACGTGACGATGGGTATGAGCGAGTTCCTGAGCACGTGCACGAAGAGAACGCGCGCGGCGGAGACGCCCTTCATCCTCGCCGTGCGAACGTACGGCTTGTATATCTCGTCGAGTATCGCCGTGCGGAAGAAGCGCACGTCCACGCCGAGCCCGGAGACGATGCCGATCAGCACCGGCAGCACGAGGTAGAACGCGCTCTCGTAGCCCCACACTGGGAAGAGCCGGAGCCTGAACGCCAGGAGGAACTGTCCGGCCAGCACCCACACCACGTAGTTCACGCTCATCAGCACCGTGGAGCCAACCAGCACGGCGCGGTCGAACGCCCCTCCGCGCCACGCCGCGCAAAGCATGGCGAGCGCGAGCCCCAGGG
>CAVERN010000083.1:0-7770 GCA_963618095.1 bacterium
CGGAAAAGAGTCCCCAGGAGGTAGCTCTTCCCCGAGCGACGAATGCCCGTGATGATCTTAACAAGGCCATTGTGACGCTTTGCCCACAATTGCTTCAAATATCGCTCACGAACGACTTTCATACTTCAAACTCCTTCTGCCTTGTTGAGTTATTTTGAAGTGAATTATATCATAACCATATCTTAACTGCAAATCGCATTGATCCTTGGTGCTAAATTGAAGAGGCCCTTTGGATTCCACCCATCGGCGCCTGCCCGCACGGCGAAGAATTGCCTTCTCGGCATCCCCCCGCCCGCAAACGGTGGGACTTATACAGCAGAGGCCGACCCCAAATTCCCTTACTTCCCCCAGCTGACGTCGAGTCGCGATGAATTCTTGAGATTCTAACCAGTCAAGTCCCGGCAGTCTCATACGCGCACATCTCCCGCACGGCCGCGTCGATCGCCTCCGGCACGTGGATCGGCAGCGCGTGCTCCGAGCCTTTGACGATCGTCACGCGCGCCCCCGCGAACACTCGGGCCAGGTACTCCGCGTTCGCGCTCCGTACGATGCCGTCGTCCGCGCTCTGGAAGATGCGCACCGGGAAGCCGCACCCGGCGCCGAAGACCCTCTCGAGGTCGCCGCGGAGATCCGTCTCGCGGAGGCGCTTCAGCCCGCGCTCGAGATTCGCCGCGTCGTCCATCATGTACGGATTGGGCCTGCCTTCGGGCGGACCGAACAGGCCCTGGCCGCAGGTCATCTCGAGCCCGCGCCGCAGCACCTCGACCCGGGCGGGCGACATTCCCCTCCATCCAGTCGCCGCATCCTCCATCATGCGGGGGGTCGCGGCGATGAGCACGAGCCCGGCGATGCGGTCAGGATGCCTGCACGCCGCCGCAAGCGCCGAGGTGCCGCCCATGGACCAGCCGACGGCGATCACGGGCCTGCCGCCGCGCGCGAACTCGCGCTCGTGGAGGGAGTCGAGCTGGTCCACGTACGAGTAGAGGGACGGCATGCTTCCGTCCGGCGCAGGGCGGCGCATGAAGTCGCAGAGGCTCCACGCCTGGGGGCTTGCCGCCCACCCGTTCAGGACGACTATGCCGGGGGCTCCAGGATGCATGGCGCGCGGCCTCCGCTACCTTCCGCGATATCCGGGCAGAACCGTGGAGACGGCCTTCTCGGAAGTCTCCGGGTAGTCCAGCGTGTAGTGCAGGCCCCTGGACTCCTTGCGCTTCTGCGCGCTCTTCACTATCAGCTCGGCGCAGACCGCGAGGTTGCGCAGCTCGAGCGTGTCCGGCGTGACGAGATAGCGGAAGTAGTAGTCGTGGATCTCGCGGCGGAGCGTCCTCAGCCGGCGGAGGGCGCGCGCGAGGCGCTTGTCGGTGCGGACGATCCCGACATAGTCCCACATGAGCCGGCGGATCTCGTCCCACATGTGCGCGACGAGCACCGCCTCGTCCGGCGCGACCGCCTTGCCCGTCTTCCAGGCGGGGATCGCGATCCTGCGGTCCAGCCGCACCGGGTGCACCGCGAGCCGCTTGGCGGTGAGACGGGCGCAGACGAGCGCCTCCATGAGCGAGTTGGACGCGAGGCGGTTCGCCCCGTGCAGCCCGGTGCATGCGCATTCGCCGACGGCGGAGAGTCCCTTGACGCAGGTGCGGCCGTCGACCGTGGCCTGGATGCCGCCGCAGCAGTAGTGCGCCGCCGGCACTATCGGCACGAGGTCCTTCGCCATGTCGATGCCGAAGGACAGGCACTTCCTGTAGATGTTCGGGAAGCGCCGCATGAGATAGGCGCGGCCCTTCCTGCGGATGTCGAGGAACATGCACGGGGCGCCGGTGCGCTTCATCTCGGAGTCGATGGAGCGGGCGACGATGTCGCGCGGGGCGAGCGAGCCGCGGGCGTCGTACTTCTCCATGAAGGGGCGGCCGCTGCCGTCCACGAGCACCGCGCCCTCCCCGCGCACCGCCTCGGAGATGAGGAAGCGCTTCGCGTTCGGGTGGTAGAGGCACGTGGGGTGGAACTGCACGAACTCCATGTTCTCTATCTTCGCCCCGGCGCGCCAGGCGAGCGCCATCCCGTCGCCCGTCGCCGTGTCGGGGTTGCAGGTGTAGAGGTACACCTTCCCGCACCCGCCCGTCGCGAGGGTCGTGTTCGGCGAGCGGATCGCGTATATCTCGTGCGTGGCGGTGTCGAGCACGTAGGCGCCCACGCACTGGTGCGGAGCCTTCTTCATTCCAAGGCGCCGGGTGGTGGTGATGAGGTCTATCACCGTGGTGTTCTCGAGGATCGAGATCTCGGGGTGCCTGCGGATGGTGCGGACCATCGCCGCCTCGCACTTCTCGCCGGAGATGTCGCCGGCATGGAATATCCGCCGGGCGCTGTGCCCGCCCTCACGCGTGAGGTCCCAGGAGCCGTCGGGCTTCTTCGAGAACTTCACGCCGCACCTGACGAGATCGGCGATACCCTTCGGGGCCTCCGCCACGATGCGGGCCACCACGCGCTCCACGCAGAGTCCCGCCCCGGCGATCTCGGTGTCCTTCAGGTGCGCCTTGAACGTGTCGCCCGGGGCCGCCACGCAGCATATCCCGCCCTGCGCGAAGTTGGTGTTGCAGTCCTCCAGGCGGCGCTTGGTCGCCAGCAGCACCTTGCCGTGCGGCGCGAGATGGAGCGCGGTCATGAGCCCTCCCATCCCGGACCCAACAACGAAGTAGTCGCAGTCTATCACGCGCATGGCACGCTCCCTCCCGCCGGCGTCACCGGCATCCCGCCGCGCCGAGGAACGCGTCCAGCAGCTCGTCGTACGAATCGAACGCCGCGAGATCCGGGTTGTCCGCCCTTATCGCGTCCGTGGTCCTGAAGAGGAACCCCGCCTTGGAGGCGCGGATCATCGCCAGGTCGTTGAAGCTGTCGCCTGCGGCGATCGTCTCGAACCCGCACGACTGCAGCGCCCGGACCGTGGTGAGCTTGGACTTCGCGCAGCGCATCCTGTAGCCGACGACCTCGCCCGACGGGGCGACGTCCAGCTCGTTGCAGAAGAGAGACGGCCAGCCGAGCTTCCGCATCAGCGGACGGCCGAAGAGGTCGAAGGTGTCGGATATTATCACCACCTGCATCCTCTCGCGCAGGGCGTCGAGGAAGGCGCGGGCGCCCTCCATGGGCTCTATCCGGGATATCACGGACTCGATCTCCCGGAAGCCCAGGCCGTGCTTCCTGAGAAGCGCGAGGCGGTACTCCATGAGCTTGTCGTAGTCGGGCTCGTCGCGCGTGGTGCGGCGGAATTCCGGGATGCCGGTCTTCTCCGCGAACGCAATCCATATCTCGGGGACGAGCACCCCCTCCAGGTCAAGACACGCTATGTTCATGCCACATCATCCTTTCAACTACCCACTACCAACTACCAACTACATCACATGCCACAGGATGCAAAAGAAGTGGCACACCGACCCCGCCAGCACGAAGAGGTGCCATATCGGGTGGTGGTACGGAAGCCCCTTCCAGAGGTAGAACACGCATCCGAACGTGTACAGCCCCCCGCCGAGCAGAAGCCACATGAGGCCGCCGGCGTGCAGAGTCCTGGCGAGCGGCACCACCGCGACCACCGCAACCCAGCCCATCACCACGTACGCCGCCGTGGACAGGTAGCGGCGGCGGCCCGTGTTCCACACCTTCACGAGCACGCCGGCGATCACCGACGCCCACTCGATGCCGAAGATCGTCCACCCCAGCGCGGCATGGCCGCTTCCGCGCAGCGAGACGAGGCAGAACGGCGTGTACGTGCCGGCGATCAGGAAGTATATCGCCATGTGGTCGAGGATGTTCAGCACGTCCTTGGCCGGCCTGTACGTGACGGCGTGATACGCGCTCGATATCGAATACAGGAGTATGGTCGTCGCCCCGTATATGCAGGCGGAGGTGATCTTCCAGCCGAGGTCGACCCCCGAATGGACCGCCTGCCACACCAGCAATGCAATCATCGCCGAGCCCAGATGAGACCCGACGATGTGTATTACCGAATTGGCGACTTCCTCGCCAGCCGTGTAGGGCTTCTCCCAGACCGCGACCATCGGCTCACTTGGCCGGGGCAGCCGGCGCCTTCGCGGGCGCGGCGGGGGCCGCTGGCGCCGCCGGCTGCGGGGCCGGGGCCTTCGCGTCGGCGGCGGGCATCTCGGGCATCTGCGGGACGGGCATCACCGGAGCCTGCTGCTGCGCAGGCGCGACGCCGTGCATCACGCTCTTGGAATTGACCGTGGAGGTGAACCTCGCAAGCGCAAGCGTGTTGAGCAGGAACACCGTGCCGAGGATCACCGTGCCCTTGATGAGCACGTTGCCGGCGTCCGCGCCGAACGCGGCCTCCGCCATCCCGCCGCCGATCACGCCGCCGAGCCCGCCCTCCTTGGGCTTCTGCAGCATCACTATGCCGGCAAGGAGCAGGCAGACGCACACTTCAACCACGTACAGAAAACCTATGAGAATCGACATCCTTCTATTATCCTTTCAAGAAATGACGGCGTATTATACTTGAATCGGCGAATCATTGCAAGCGAGACGGCCGCGCTCGAGGCGGAGCGTGCGGTCGCACATCGCGGCGGCCTCGGAGGAGTGGGTCACCATCACCAGGGCGAACGGATCCCCTGACCCGAAGAGAAGATCCAGTATGTCCGAGCCGGTCATCGCGTCCAGGTTGCCCGTCGGCTCGTCTGCGAAGATCAGCTCCGGCCTGCACATGAGCGCCCGGGCGATCGCCACGCGCTGCTGCTCGCCGCCGGAGAGCTCGGCGGGAAGATGGTCTGACCTGTCGGAGAGCCCCACCTTGCGCAGAAGCTCCCCGGCGCGCGCCGCGGCGCGAGGCAGGCGCACCGCGCCGGACATCGACGGGAGCACCACGTTCTCGAGGACCGTGAGCTCCGGCATGAGGCGGAAGCTCTGGAACACGAACCCGGTGTTCGCGGGCCCGCGCACCCTCCCGGAGGTGGGCCTGTCCAGGCCTCCGAGTATGTTCAGAAGGGTCGTCTTCCCGGCGCCGCTGCGCCCCATCACTGCGACGTGCTCCCCCTCCGCCACGCTGAAGGACACTCCGTCGAGCACCCGGATGGGCGGCTGCCCCGGGATCCTGTACTCCTTCACCAGGCTCTCTACCTCAAGCACGTTCACCGGCGCGCCTCCTGGTCACGCGTTCTTCACCAGCGGACGGTTCAGCATCCGCTCGTAGAGCTCGATGTACTTCCTGGCGCACTCCTCGTGGCTGAACCTGCGCAGGGACTCTTCCATTATGCGCCTCACCTCCGCCTCCCGGCGCCCGGCCGGGAGCCTCCAGAAGTCCATCGCCCGGTCCATCGCCCAGAAGAGGCCGTTGGAGTCGTACGTGTCGAACACGAACCCGTTCCCCCGGTGGGCGTCCGCATCGAGCATCTCCACCGTGTCGTGGAGCCCGCCGGTGTTGTGGGCGACGGCGAGCGACCCGTAGATCGGGGCCTGCATCTGCGGCAGCCCGCACGGCTCGAAGAGGGACGGCATGACCATGAAGTCGGACGCCGCGAATCCGAGCTGCGAGAGGCGCGCGTCGAAGCCGTGCACCCCGAGCCTCCCCTGGATCCCGTGGAACGCCCGGATGTCCCAGAACGGCTGCTGGTACGCTCCGTTCGCCACCACCGCGATCTGGGCGCCCTCGCCCCAGTACTTGCTGATGAAGCGGTACGCGATGTCCGTGAGGAGCTGCGGGCCCTTCTGCGCCGGGTCCAGGCGGCTCGGCCAGAAGAACAGCGGGGCGTCGGGGTTCTCCTCGAGCCCGAGCGCCCTCTGGAACGCGACCTTGCTCCGCCGCTTGCCCTCCACGTGGTCGGCCGGGCCGTACCTGAACGGTATCTTGCCGTCCGTCGCCGGATTGTCGGTGGGGTCCGGCGCGTTCAGTATCCCCTCCGCGCAGCCCGCGTAGTACTTGTTGCGGATCTCGCCGCGGATCGAGTCGGGGACGAAGCCGTGCCAGCCGTTCACGATCTCCTGGAGGAAGGTCGGCGAGACGGTGTTGATGTAGTGCGCCGCGAACACGCCCGACGCCTGGAGGTCGATCTGGTTCGAGCTGCGCGACTCCTCGTAGTTGTACGGGGGGCGGGAGTAGTAGAGGTAGTTCCAGAACTCGGCCGCGTCTATCCCCGAATCCTCGACCTGCGCCAGCGTCATCTTGTGGGTGTGGATGTTGTGCACGGTGAAGAGGCAGGGGATGCACTCGCGCCGGGCCGCCGCGGGTATCAGGCCCGTCATCCAGTCGTTGCAGTGGATGAGGTCCGGCTGCACCGTGTTCATGATGTTGTTGATCACCTCGCGCTGGAACGCGAGGGACAGCTTGGCGTTGCCGTCGCCCTGCGAATAGACGTGGTCGCGATAGTAGAAGCACCTGTCCTCCGCGAGATGGATGCGCTCGTTGGGCATCCGGCTCTTGTAGACGCGGAGCTCCTCCGCGACGAGCTTCGCGGTCTCCTCGTGGAACATCCGCCTGTAGTGGGGGAGCGCCACGTGCACGTCCGCGCCGAGGTCGAAGAGCGCGGCGACGAGAGACGCCGACACGTCCGCCATGCCCCCGGCCTTCGCGCTCATCTGCCCGGCGAGGTTCCCCATGCCCTCGGGGAGATAGGTTATCTCCGGCGTGACTATCAGGATGCGCGGCTTCTTCGGACTCCGCGGCCTGCCCTTCCTCGTCTGTCTGTCGCTCATATGACCTCCCCCGGCGCGGCTTTCCCCTTGGCGGCCGCCGGAGCCGCGAAGAACGCCTGAAGCTCCTCGATGTCGGGCACCCGCTCCCTCAGGAACCGTCGCACATGGTCGTAGATCTCCGTCGCCCCGGACGAGGAGCACATGCTCCGCACGTCGCAGGCGAGCGCGGCCGCGTCCTCCGGCGTCACCGAGTCGAGCACCTTCCGGATCACGGGGATGTAGCCCGCGCTCATCGAGAGCTCGTGCACCCCGATCGCCGCCCACAGGCACGCCAGCACCGGGTCGCTCGCGGACTCGCCGCACACCGCGCACTGGATGCCGGCCCCGTTCGCCGCCTCCACAGTCATGTTCACGAGCCGCAGCACCGCCGGATTCGTCGGCTGGTACAGGTAGGACACCTGCTCGTTGCCGCGGTCCGCCGCCATCGTGTACTGCACGAGGTCGTTCGTGCCGATCGAGAAGAACGAGACCTCCCTCGCCAGCAGCGCCGCGTTCAGCGCCGCCGACGGGATCTCTATCATGCACCCCACGGGCAGGGACTCGTCGAACGGAATCCCCGCCATCCGGAGCTGCTCCATCGCCCTTATCAGCTCCGCGTTGGCCTGCCGCAGCTCCTCGATCGTCGCGACCATCGGGTACATCACGGCGGAGGGCCCGTGGGCGCTCGCCTTCAGGATGGCGCGGAGCTGGGCGCGGAACACGTCCCGCCGCGAGAGGAGGAACCTTATGGACCTGTTCCCGAGGAACGGGTTCGCCTCCCTGGACTTCGCGCCCTTCATCATCTTGTCGCCGCCGATGTCCAGCACCCGGAAGACGGCGCGCGCGCCCGGGCCGAGCGAGGACGCCGCCTCCGCCGCCTCGCGATACGCGCGCATCTGCTCGTTCTCCGTGGGCTCGTCCGCGCCGCCGAGCCAGAGGTACTCGCTGCGGTACAGGCCTATGCCCTCCGCCCCGCTGGCGGCGAGCGAGCCGAGCGGCATCCCCGGGTGGACGTTGGCGAGCAGCCGTACGTTCAGTCCGTGCCCCGCCCGCCCGCCCGGCGACTCGAGGCTCGCGAGAAGCTCGCGCTCGCGCCATATC
>CAVERN010000084.1:0-7716 GCA_963618095.1 bacterium
GTCCCACCCAGTCCCTCAGGTCCTTCGTCGGCGGCGTCACTATCCTGTACGCCATTCCGAGCCGCCGCGCCAGCGTCCTCGCCCCGTCCACCCCGGGCCGCCACGCCGACCCGTCCGGGCGGATCCTGTATTCGTCGTTGTCCGCCACGATCGTCACCCTGGTCGCCCGCAGCCTCGCGCACAGCCTCCGCAGCTCGTCCGCCCCCGTCCCGCAGCTCGACCGCCCGACGCACGGGAGTCCGAGCGCGTATCCCGCAATGCAGTCGGTCGCGCCCTCCACGACCACGACCTCCCGCCCCCTCACTCCGTTCTCGGACGTCTCCGGGAGGACGAGCCCGCGGTCGTAGAACAGCCCGTCCCGCGACCCCGCCACCGACCACTTGCGGCTCGAGCCCAGCCCGCGAAGCCGTATGCCCACCGTCTGGCCGCCCCCGTCCAGCATCGGGAACGCCCATGCCCCATGGTGTCCGCTCCTGCCCGGCTCCAGGCGGTCGACGCAGTCCGGCGGCAGCGACAGGTCGGACGAGACCTCCGCCAGCGCCCCCACGCCGCCGTCCACGCCGAGAAACTCCAGCCGAAACCCCGCCATCACCCTCGCCGCGTCGAACAGCCTCGTCCTCGGCGCGGGGCGCGGCACCTCGGCAACTTGCCAACGTGCCGCGCGCTCCCGAACGAAGTGCAGCCACCCCCCGGAGCGGCATGGACGGACGCTCTCCACCCGCATGCAGTGCACGACCGCTCCGTCGTCCGACACGCCGCACCAGTCCGCCCTGCCGCACACAGGGCAGGGCTCGCGCCTCGACACCCGACGCCACCCCATCACGCCGCCCCCCCGAAGAACAGCCTTGCCTGCCGCAGGATCTCCGGCGACACCCTTGGCCTCGACGGACGGACGGGCATCGCCGGGAGCCTCCTCGCCGGCATCGCGCCAGACGCGCGAGAAGCCGCCCTGGGCGCGTCCGCGGGGCAGTCAAGGACAATTACACCCCCGCCGAGCGGAACAGTCCTGCGCGCCTTCTCGCGCGTCTCGGGCGCATCCGGCGTCCATCCCGCCTCGCGCCATGCCTCCGCCACGTCGTCGAGAGGATGCAGACACCCCTCGCCGCCCCCGCTCCTGGCCCCCCAGTATCCGCCGAACGCATGCCGACACACGGCCACGACCCGTCCGGGGCAGTCCATGCATCTTCTCGCCACAGTCGCCATCACCATCCCTGTCTTTCTCGCAGCCGCCCTATCATCCGCCCCGCCATGTCGTGCCGCAGCGGCATCGCGAAGCCGTGCCGCCTAAGCAGGTTCGCCTGTTTAAGGCTCGCGAACCCGCCCTGCAGCCGCCTGAAGTACTCGTCCAGAAGCTGCTTGCCCTGGCCGTAGGGGATCTTGCGCGGGTCGACGCCTATCCGCTCGAGCAGCACCTGCGACTGCCGTGCGCTGAACTGCCGCCCCCTGTCCCACCCCCGCTCCGCGACCGGATCAAGGTCCCACTGGTCGAACGGGTCGATCTTCGTCACGAGGTACTGCGCCCTCGCCGTCACCTTCGCGCGGCTCGCCGCCTCCCGGCGCTTCCGCTCCGCAATCTCCGCCCGAACCCGCTCCAGCTCCTCGGCCACGTCCACCGGCGCGGCGCTCTCGCGCAGCCTCCGCGCCACCTCGGACGACACCTCGTCCGACACGCCCCCCCCCAGTATGTCGGCGGAACAGCACAGCTTGTGCCGCCCCGCGTTGCCGACGAAGTCGACTATCAGGCACGACGGCTTCGAAGACGCGCGGATCATCCCCCTGCGCTCCGACGCCGACTGCAAGTCGCCCAGCCGCCCCGCTATGTCGTCCGCCGGCCTCGTCCCCCTTCCCGCCATCTGCGCGTACAGGGCGCGGGACTTCGTCGGACGCGCCATCACCACCACCTCCACCCCCGCATCGTCGAAGCCCTCCGTCAGCACGCCCACGTTCACGACGAACTGCGTCTCGCCCGCCCTGAACCTCCGCAGCGTCTCGCGCCGCTCCTCGCGGTCCGTCCTGCCGCACACCCACGCCGCCCTGCCGGGCCGGTAGCGGTTCAGGATCTCGCAGAGCCGCTCGGCCTGCGAGACGGTCGCGGCGAACACGATGGCGCGGCGCTCCCCGCATATCTCCACCGACGGCGCGGCCACCCCCTGAAGGTTCCGCTCGTCCTCCATCACCTCGGCCAGGTCGCCCTGGTTGAGGTCGCCCGCCGTGGTGCGCACCCCCGAGAAGTCGAGCGACCCAACCGTCACCATCTGCTGCTCGATCGGCACGAGCCATCCGTTCGCGATCGCGTCGAGCACGCCGTACTCGTACGCGACGCTCTCGAACACCTGCCCCAGCGCGGCCTCGTCGGCGCGGTCGGGCGTCGCGGTCACGCCCAGCACCCTGCATCCGTGGTTCTGCCGATACCAGTCGACGCACCGCCGGTACGTGGCGCTCGTCGCATGGTGCGCCTCGTCGATCACCACGAGCCCGAAGTCGGCGGGGTCGAACTTGCTCATCCGCCCCGCCCCGTCCCCTCCCGCGCAGTGCGTCTGCACCGTCGACACCACCACGTCCGGCATCCTGCCGAACATGGGGACGACGCGGTACTCGCCCATCTCGATCTGCACGTCCAGGCCGGTGACGCGACGTATCTTGTCCGCCGCCTGCGTTATCAGCTCCTCTCGGTGCGCGAGCACCATCGTCCGCGCCCCGCGGTCGTGCATCCGCCGTATGACGTCCGCGAAGAGAATGGTCTTCCCCAGCCCCGTCGGAAGCACGGCCAGCGTCGAGGCATGCTCCGCGAACTCGCGGAGCACCCCCTTCGCCGCCTCGTCCTGGTAGTCCCTCAGCCGCATCCTCCCCCTCCCCCGTCAGTCCGCCCTGAACTCCGGCGGATTGGCGTCGTACTGCATCTTCGTCTGGTACCCGGCCTCGCGGCACGCACGGCACCCCTGCCCCTGGCACATCCGGCACACGCAGTGCGGCTTCGCGTACCGCACCGCCGAGACCACGCGCTCCAGGTCGATCAGCACGCGGTTGTCGAGCCGCAGGGCCGAGACGTCCCGCCCCTCGACCACCTCCCGCATGGCGCGAAGCGCGCGGCGAAGCTCCGCCTCGAGCCTGTCCCGCGCGGTGTCCTCCGCGAACGCCCCCAGCAGGGCCTGCGGGATCTGCACCCCGTACCTGTCGCGCGGCCATTCCTCCTCGCCGCCGCGGCCGTCACCGCGGACGGGTTCGGAGCCGCGCACCGGATATCCCTTGCCGTCCGCTCCGACGAGCCGCCGCGGCATCTCGGCCACCTCGGCAACTTGCCGACGTGAAGGCATCGCCGGAAGCCTCATCTCCGCCAGCCTGGCCCGCACGAAGTCCTGCCCCGTCCTGCTCGACACGCCGCACCGCTCCGCGAAGTTGCCGCCCGTCGGCGTGCCTCCGAATATCGACTCCCGCCGCTTCCAGACCATCGCCAGGAAGTGCTGCACGTCCGCCCTTGTCGGACGCTTGCCCTGCCTGTTGTTGGCCGTCCCGCCGAACATCACGGCGTCGTCCTCCGTCCCCTTGCGCACGTCCGCCGAGATCACGTCCCTCCCGTTCGCCTTCGCCGCCAGCACCCGGTGGAATCCGTCCGCCAGCCAGTGCCGCCGGCCGTCCGTGAACACAGTCACGTCGGGGAACTGCACTCCCCCCGCCATCGCCTCGGCGTAGTTCGCCACCGTGTCGGCGTCCGTCCCGCATCTCGTCTGGAGCGTCATGTCCAGATCGTCTATCCTGATCTTCATCTCGTCGCCTTTCGCAGTGGTCTCCCCGCCCTTCCTGCGCGGAAGGGCGGAGAGACGCGCACGTCATCCAGCCATGCCGTCACGCACCGCGCGGAACAGCCTCTGCACGTCGTCGGGCGCGAACGTGTCGGGATCCTTGCCCCCCGCCACGCCGTCGAACAGCGCGAACCACCTGTCGTCGTGCTTCGCGCCGGAATACGGCTCGCCCAGCAGCGAGCAGAAGTACCGGAACGCGCCCTCCGCCGTCTGCGGGAACCCCGCCCACGGCAGATCCCCCTCCGCCCCCTCCGGGGCAGGGCGGGACGGCGTCGCCGCAGGGCTCGGAACGGACTGCCGGGACGGAGCCGCCGACGGCGCGGGGACGGATGCCGGAGCCACCTTCCTCGGCGTGGCCGCGAACAGCGCCTTGGCCTTCGTGCCCCACTTCGCCGACATCGACGACCTGTCCGCGCTCGCGCCCGCCGGCACGTACGCCCCGCGCCCGTTCGGCCTCGGCCTGTTCGGGTCGTGGACCCACACGCTCTGGCTGCCGTCCGCGCCGGTCGTGAAGTTCAGCTCCACCTCCCCGACCGCGGCGAGATGCCCGAACGCCACGTTGCCCTCGTCTGGCGACTGAAACCAGTAGAAGTCGTCGAACGACCTCGGATCCCAGCCCTTCGCCCATTCGCGAAGCCCCGCGATCGTCCTCTCGTTGAACGCCCCGTCCCGGCTCGTCAGCCAGTGCCGCTTCAGAACCTCCCAGTCGTAGCCCTTGTCGTTCTTGTACCATTCGCCGCTCGCCGGATCTCGCACCATGAAGCGGACGTCGAGTATCAGCCTCCCGTCCTTTTCGTAGCAGCTCGCCGTCGTCGGCCTGCCGACGTAGGTCCCGTCCGGAATCCCGTATGAATATGCCATGTCCCTGTCTCCTGTTGATGTTGATGTTGATGCTGTCGTCAATGGATTATCTGCGACCAGTCGAAGGTCGCCCTGCTCACCTCGTCCCAGTTCGGAATCTCAAACGCGCACCCCTGCACGGTGCGGCTCTTCGCCATCATCGTGGCGACGCCCCCCGTGTACAGCGTCCGCGTCATGCCGCCCCTGGCCTTGCCCTTCTCCACGCTCACGTCCGCGGCGAGGTACAGGAGATGGTCGGTGTTCTCCAGGAACGTCGCCCGTCCCGGAGCCTTGCCCTTCTCCCCCTGCACGAGACGCGGCTGGTTCTGCCAGTAGTCGGCGCCGTCCGCGTTCGTGTAGCGCGTCGGCTCGGTGTGCGCTATCGCCACCACGTTCACGCCCGCGTCGCACAGTCCCTCGAGCAGCGGGTACATGGGAGCGAACTTGTCGAAGACAAGCTGAGCCCCCTTGCCGTACATCCACTGCTCGAGGGACTTGCGGATCGTCGCCGAATCGCCCGGTATCGACTCGATGCAGTTCTGCGCCGCCCACTCCTGGGCGCGGGTGAACGAGTCCACCACCACGTTGTCGTACCCCTTCGGCGCATCCGAGCCGAGGAACGCCAGCAGGCTGTTCCACGCCGCCGCCGGCGCCTTCGGGTCGAACCGCATGAACTTCGGAGCGACCCGCTCGAGAAGCCCCATCGCCTCCAGCTTCGGACGGATGATCTTCAGCGACCCCTCCAGGTCGACGAAGAGCGTCCTCCCCGGAAGCATCGCGGCGAGCGTGCTCTTGCCCGCGCCGCCGGTGCCGTGAAGCCCGACGAAGTGTCCGCGCTTCGCGTCGTCCCATCCGTCCACGGACTGGACTTCGGCGGGCGCGTTCGCCGCCGTCCTGGGCGCGGACGGAAACGCCGCCGCGCTTGGTCTGCTTGGTATTGCCATGTTGTATTATCTCCCTTGTTTCCCTATGCCGCCGGCGCACCATGCGCCAGCGAAAGCTCCTGGTAACGCGCTACGACGAACCCGTCCGGCGGGTTGTCTGCATCTACGTGGATCCGCGCGAGGCAGAACCCCGAATACGCGCACGTCCGACAGTTGTCGGGACTGCACGCCCTCGGATAGGCGTACTCCGGGCGCTCCGCCTTCCGCGCCTCGGCGGCGAAGTGCATCAGCATCCGGCACACGCCCAGACGCTCGCGCCTGAACTCGGCCAGCATGTCGAAGGTGACCTCCACCTCCCGCCGCGCGAAGTACCTCTCCGGCGCGGCGGACATCGCCTCGAGGATTCGCTCCCCGTACTCGTCCGCCGTCTCCGGATGCCCCGCCATGCGCTCGCCCCTTGCCGAGTCTGCCGTCCTCTTCGGCTCGCCGTCCCGCCGCATGCAGCGAACGCCGTCAGGCCCCATCACCATCGGCCGCCCCTGCTCGTCCAGATCCGGCACGTTCGCCCTCGGCTGCAGGGCGGGCTTGCGAATCACGTCGTACACGCAGGCGACCGCCTCGCCCGTCGAGCGATGCACCCACTCCGCATAGGCGAGCAGCTGGACGTTGAACTTCAGCCTGTCCCAGTAGGCGCTCGTCTCCGAGAGGTCGTCCGAGGTCGTCTTGCGCTCCCACACGACGCGGCGACCGTCCCGCAGCACCGCGAGACCGTCCGCCTTGCCGCGCTGCTCGAACGTCCGGGATCCGTCTATTGGATCGACGAACTCCACCTCGGGGGCCATCGCCGAATAGTCGCAGTCCTCGACCTCGCCGTACCGCCGGCAGTACGCCCCGAGGATGCCGAACACCTTCGCCGCCATCCACTCGTCGAGCGTCCCGCCGGTCAGGGCCGCGAGGTACTGCCCTTCGAAGCCGACGCCCTTCGCCCTCGCCTCGCCGCCGTTGTGGACCGCCGTGCCTATCCGCAGCGCCTCCGAAGGGCTGGCCTCCTTCAGCCCGAGGACGTTGTCGTAGTAGTACCTGCGCGGGCATCGCAGGGCGCACGCCATCGAGGACGCAGTGATGATAGCCTTCATCAGTCCGCCTCCTCTCCGCCGGAGACGGCCACGCCGTCGTCCATGGCGTACCACGTCGCGCCTGGAGGGGCTGTCCGCTCGAACTTCTCCTTCGCCTCCTCCGCGGATCTCGCCCGCACGGTCCACGTCGCGTGGACGGGCTCGTGCCCGCGGAAGACGAAGTCCCGCTCCTCCGGCTCGTAGAGCGACTCGATCTTCCCGAGAAGGTGCTGGCCGAGCGAGCGGATCGCCACGGCGTAGCGCTCCTGGACCTCCTCCGCCCCCTCGATCCTGGCGCCGGGCCTGGCGCTCGTCGCGTTGGTATACGACGACGTGTACTCGCGCGCCGTGTGGAGCGCGGCGATCGCGTCGCCGAGCGCCTCGATGGCAATGGGCAGCCCGCTCATCCTCCGCGTCTTGTTTTCGCTCATCTCGCACCTCCTCCCGCCTTGGCGAGAGCCGCCGCAAGCCCCGTGCGAGCCTCCGCCGCGCCGGACAGCGACGAGTAGCGGAGATACCCCATCGCCCGCCTCGCCGCCTCGTAGAGGTCGGGGGCGGCGGCGCAGAGCCTCGCGCTCGCCTCCTGCCCGCATCCGTAGAACGAGGCGACCTCGGCGAACTCCCCTTCGGAATCCGCCGTCTCCTTCTCGCAGAGCTCGATGAGCGTCAAGTCGGCGTCGTCCCTTGTGCGCCACTCGCTCGAATGCACCGAGCCGGGCTTGATCGCGTTCGCCCAGCCGAGGAGTTCGGCGACCGGCTTCGCCCCCCTTGCGGCTATCGCCGCCACCGATGAGGCGCTTGCCTCGCTGTCCTTCGTTTTCATTTTTCCGCCCTGTCCTTTCTGTTTTTTTCTTTCCCCGCCGCGCCATGCGGCGGGAAGTCGTCCTACGCCATATCGGCATCCCCGCTATGCGTCCGCCGCGTCCTACGCCATCGGCATCCCCGCGATCCGTCCGCCGCGTCCGAGCCTGTCGGGGTTGGGGAGGTAGTACGGCAACTTGCCCGTAAAGGCGCGCGACATCCGCCGCCGCGAGAGCTCCATGCGCCACCGCACCGCCGAGCAGTTGGCGGGCTTGG
>CAVERN010000085.1:0-7657 GCA_963618095.1 bacterium
CTCGAAGCTCGACGCGACGCGCCTCGTCGGGCGCTCCGTCTGGAACACGCGCTGGATTCTCGTCATCCCGGCGGGCGGCATGAACGCCGACCGCGAGAAGGCGCTCAGCGTCTTCATCAACGGGTCGGACGAGGACCGCGACGGCGTGCGGGACCTGAAGCCGGTCTCCGACATCCGCATCGGGTTCAGGACGTATTCGCATTCCGGGAACTGAGGAGGTAGACATGAGGCATCTGGCATCCGCACTGACCGTTCTTCTCTTCGCCGCCGCGGCGCGCGGCGCCGCGGCCCCGGTCTCGATCGCGCCGTTCACGTTCGCGGGGCGCATCGTCGACTACCGGCGCGCCGGGTACGGCTCTGACCCGTCGGTTGAGATCCGCCTCAAGTCCGCGGACGGCGACGTCCTCGCGAAGGCGACCACCGCGACGAGCGGGCAGACGTGCTACAACTACGTGCTGTACGTGCCGGTGAGCACGGCGAAGGCGCAGCGCCACGCCTGCGTCGGCGAGAGCGTGACGTTCGAGTTCGTGGATCCGGACGGGAAGGTCTACAGGGGGATCGTCCCGGCGGAGGACTCGGTGGTCGGCAGCCCCGGCGCCGTGAAGCGGCTCGACGTGGTGCTCGCGACGGATTCGGACGGCGACGGCGTGGCCGACGAGTACGTGGAGTACTACATGGCGTATCGCATGATGATGCAGGGCATCGAGGGGGAGTACGACCCCGGCGCCGACTACGACGGCGACGGCCGCACGAACTACGAGGAGTATCTCGCCGGCACCGACCCGTGCGATCCCGACGACAGGTTCTCCATCCGCCAGGTCACGCTGGACGCCGGCATAGAGGACTTCGTCGCCATACGCATCCCAGTTTCGCAGGGCCGCGCATACAGCGTGCGCCGCTCGTCCTCGCCGAAGGCCGACGCCGACTGGACCCTCACCCCGTTCTCGGAGGACGCCGGAAGCGAGCCGTCGGCGACGTACCTCAACACCGGCACTGCCGAGGAGGGCTTCCGCACGATCTTCGTGAAGAAGGACGGCGCCTTGCAGTTCTACAGGGTGAGCGTGGAGTAGCGGAGCGTCGGAAAGGCTGATTCAGGATGGCGCAGAGCACATATACGTACGAGCTTGACGAGGAGCAGCAGAGCCTGCTCCTGCTTGTGATGGAGGGCGGGAACTACAGGAAGCGCGCGGTCCCCTACTCGCTGATGTCCGTGGAGGGCGACGGGTTCAACTGCACGCTCTACGCGAAGGTCAAGCACGGGCGCCGCAAGTGCTGCATCCAGGGCGGGAAGGCCGAGGACTTCGTCCTCTTCGTGCTCGAGCCGCAGGTGCTGAAGTCGGCGACGGTCGGCTACGAGCAGGTGCTCGACCCCGGCCGGGACAGTCCGCACGGCGGGAGCGACGAGTCGGGGAAGGGGGACTACTTCGGCCCGCTCGTGGTGGCGTGCTGCTACGTGGACGAGGCGGTCGCGGCGCAGCTGCGGGAGATCGGGGCGAAGGACTGCAAGCAGATGTCCGACAGGTCCGTCCTCGCGGTCGGCGCGAAGATACGCCATCTCCTGGGCCCGGGACGCTGGGCGTTCGTGAAGATCGGCCCGGCCGCGTACAACAGGCTCTACGCGAAGATAAGGAACGTGAACCGCCTGCTCGCGTGGGCCCACGGGACCTGCATAGAGTCCCTGCTCGAGAGGCAGCCCGGATGCCGGCGGGTCGTGGTGGACCAGTTCGCGCCGACCGAGGCCGTGATCAGGCGCGCGCTGAAGACGCGCGGGCGCGGGATCCAGGTGGACCAGCGGCACAAGGCGGAGAGCGACATAGCCGTCGCGGCGGCGTCGGTCGTGGCGAGGGAGCTCTTCCTTAGGAGCCTCATATCGTCGCTTGGCGACTACGGGCTCGCATCCGCGGCGGAGGATGACCCCGTCGGCGCGATCCCGAAGGGCTCGAGCGACCCCAGGATACGCGAGATCGCGGAGCGGTGCGTGAGGGCCAGAGGGCCAGGCTGGGTGATGGAGCACTGCAAGGCCCATTTCCAGACCACGGACAAGGTCCTCTCCGCGTGCGGGCGTTCCCGCGCCGACCTGCCGCCCGAGGGCCAGGTGGCGTCCACGAGCCTGTCTTCGGAGGCCAGGGCCAGGCCGGCGGCTGATTCCAGGGGCGAGGCATGAGGACTCTGATTACAGGCGCGAGTTCCGGGATAGGCGCGGCCCTTGCCGTGGAATGCGCGAGGAGGGGCGAGGAGCTGTTCCTCTGCGGGCGAGACGCGGCGAGGCTGGAGGCGGTCGCCGGGCGATGCCGCGAGGCCGCCCGCGGGGCCGCGGAGGTCTCCGCCGAGGTCGTGGACGTGGCGGACGAGTCCGCCGTGAGGGACTGGGTCGGGCGCTGCTCGTCGCAGGGCCCGCTTGACCGGGTGTTCGCGAACGCGGGCGTCTCGACGGGCGTGGAGACCGAGGAGAACGTCCGCCGCACGTTCGCCGTCAACGTCGGCGGCGTGGTCAACACCGTCCTCTCGTCGCTCGGGTGCGGAGCGCGGCAGATCGTCATCACGGCGTCCATCGCCGGGTACGGGCCCCTCAGGGCGTGTCCGAGCTACTCCGCGACGAAGGCGTGCGTCAAGACGTGGGGCCTGGCGCTGCGCGGCGCGCTGGCGCGGCGCGGGACGAAGGTCAGCGTGGTCTGCCCGGGGTTCGTGCGCTCGCGCATCACGGACGGCAACACCTGCCCGATGCCGTTCTTCATGGAGGCGGACGCCGCCGCGCGGAAGATACTGCGCGGAGTCGACCGCGACGAGGGGCTGATCGCGTTCCCCTGGCCCATGCGCCTTGCGACCTGGCTCCTGTCCATCCTCCCGCAGTGGGTCAACTCGCTGGTCAACCGCCTCCTGCCGAAGAAGGTCATATAGGCGAATCCCCGCGTCTCGCTCGTGTCTCGTTCGGGCTGTTGTGGTATAATCCGCGCCATCATGACTGCATGGTTCTTTCTGCTTGGCGCGCCGCTTGCGGCGTTCGGCGCCCTCGCCGTGGCGCGGCCCGCCGCCGCCGCCAGGGCGCTCGTCGCGTTTCCCCGCAGCCGCGCCGCCGCGGTCGGCCTCTGCGCCGTCGGGTGGTTCTGGACGGCGCACGAGCTCGACACGATAGGCATCGAGATATTCGACCGCTTCCTCAAGGCGTTTCCCTTCGAGCTCTGGCTGCTCGCCGCCGCGCTGACCGCGCTCACGTGCTGGTGGATGTGGAACCTGCTGCCGGTGCGTGGCCTCTCGGCGGTGCTGATGCTCTTCCCGGCGTCGCTCTTCCCCGCGGTGATGCTGGAGGACACGCCGTGGAGGCTCGCGCTCGTGGTGTTCGCGTACGCCTGCGCCGTCGCCGGGATGTTCGGGATGTTCTACCCATGGCGCATAAGGCAGCTGCTCGCCTGGGTCGCGGCGAGCGAGGCCCGGGTGCGGGCGGCGGCGGCGGCGGCGCTCTCCGTCGGCGCTCTGTATCTGGCGCTCGGGTGCGCGCTCTGACTTTCTGCAATCTAAAGGCACGGGAGGCTTCGGAATGGAACCGACAATCGAGAAATCAGCGCTGGCGAGGATAATGACCGACCCGAAGGCGTATCCGGCGGACGTCGCCCGCCTCGGCGAGTGCAAGATCCCCACGCCCGTGCGCCGGCACGGCTTCGTGGGCGAGGGCGAGCGGATCCTCGTGAGCGAGAACTGCTCCATGGTCGAGCATCTCACGGAGAGGCTCGGCCACGCCCCGAGCTTCGAGCGCGCGGGCCCTCACGCGAAGATATACCACGACCCGAGCTGGACGCGCGTCGGCATACTCACGGCGGGCGGCCTCTGCCCCGGCCTCAACAACGTGATAAAGGGCCTTGTCGAGATCCTCACCTTCGACTACGGGATCAAGACGATATTCGGGATAAGGTTCGGCTTCGCCGGCCTCATACCGAGGTACGGCTACCAGCCCCTGATGCTCAACCCGGACGTCGTCGACACGATCCACGAGCTCGGCGGCACGATCCTCGGCTCCTCGCGCGGGCAGCAGCCCACGGACGAGATCGTGGACACCCTCGTGAGGATGAACATAAACGTGCTCTTCGTGATCGGCGGCGACGGCTCGCTCCGGTGCGCGCGCGACGTCGCAGAGGAGTGCCTGAGGCGCGGGCTGAAGATATCCGTGCTGGGCGTGCCCAAGACGATCGACAACGACCTCCTGTTCGTCGGGCGCTCCTTCGGGTTCGAGACCGCGGTCGCCGAGGCGACCGCGGTGATACGCAGCGCGCACATGGAGGCGAAGGGCACCTTCAACGGGATCGGCCTCGTGAAGCTGATGGGGCGCGACTCGGGCTTCATCGCGGCCTACGCCACGATCGCCAACCCCGTGGTGAACTTCTGCCTGGTGCCGGAGATGGACTTCACCGTGGAGGGGCTTCTCAAGGCGCTCGAGCGCCGCTTCGCGAGCGGCAAGACGCATACCGTGATCGTGGTCGCGGAGGGCGCGGGGCAGCGGCTGATAGAGGGCGAGTCCGCCGGCGTGGACGCCTCGGGGAACGTGCTGAAGAAGGACATCGGCGAGTTCCTGAAGCGGCACATAACGAACCACTTCAGCGCGAGGGGGACGATATGCTCGGTGAAGTACTTCGACCCCAGCTACATGATCAGGTCCGTCCCGGCGAGGGGCACGGACGCGATCCGCTGCTACACGCTCGCCCGCTGCGCGGTGCACGCCGCGATGGCCGGGCGCACGAACTGCGTGGTTGGGCAGACGGACGAGTGGAACACGCTTGTGCCGATCAGCCTGGCGACGATCGAGCGCCAGAAGCTGACGCTCGACAGCGACCTCTGGCGCAGCGTGATGGACGCGACGGGGCAGGAGTTCTACGCCCGCGACGGGTCCCTCGCCGACGTCACGATGGCTCCGTAGACCCATGGGCAGACCGGCGCCGATGCTAGTGGAGTCCGGCGGGCGCTTCTTCGCCCGCTGGTCTTCGGACGACGCGGCGATGCGCTCGCGCCGGCGCAGCGTGCTGGAGTCCCCGGACACCATCGACACTGCTGACGACGCCTTCCTTCTTGCGCTCCGCTCGGACGACGCCGAGGTGCACTGGGGGTCCGTCGACGACCTGCGCGACCTGCGCCGCCGGCTTTGCGCCTGGCGCCTTGGCGCGGCGGGGGCGTGCGCCGCCGGCGCGAGGGTGCGCTTCCGCCTGGTCCCGCCGCCCGACGGCGAGGGGCGGTGGCTCCTCGATCTCGCGGAGGCGCCGAGGACCCGCGCGCAGCTGCGCTCTCTGGGCCTGGCGTGCCGCGCCTGGCCGCCGCTCTGCGCGATGGAGGATTCGTCGCTCGAGCTCGAGCTCTCGGAGATGGAGGCCTTCCTTCGCTCGGGCGCGCCGGCGCTGAGGGCCGCGGGGTACGAGGTCGAGGTGCCGGAGAGCGTGGCGGGGGAGGTCTCCGCCGAGGCCGTGGTGTCCCCGGACGGCGCCAGTCCCTCCCGCAAGGGCGCTGGCGGCCTGCGGGCCGCCGTCACGATCCGGGTCGCGGGGGAGAAGGTGACGCGCGAGGAGGTGGAGTTCCTCCTCGAGCAGGGCTCGAGCATGGTGTTCTTCCGGGGCCGGTGGATAGAGGTGGACCGCGGAATCCTGAGGACGGCGCTGAAGGTCCTGGAGGAGGCGGACGGGCGGAGGATGGGCAGGCGCGAGGCGATGGCGTTCGCGTTCGGCCTGCGCAGGGTGCGCGGTCTCTCCTCCGTGCGGGTGAGGGGGACGGGGTGGTTCGGCAAGGTGCTCGAGGAGCTCCGCTCCGGGGGCGGCTTCCGCCAGCTGCGCCGTCCGAAGGGCTTCCGCGGCGAGCTGAGGGCCTACCAGCTGCGGGGCTACTCCTGGCTGAAGCACCTCACGGATCGCGGGTTCGGCGCGCTGCTGGCGGACGACATGGGCCTGGGCAAGACGGTGCAGGTCATCGCGTGGATGCTCAGGCGCAGGGAGGACGGCGGGACGTTCCGCGCGCTCGTGGTCGCGCCGGTCAGCGTGACGATGAACTGGGTGCGCGAGCTCGGCAGGTTCGCGCCCGGCCTGAAGGTGATGCTCCACCAGGGCAGGGACCGCCTCTCCGGCTCGTCGCTCCGCGCCGCCGCCGAGCGCTGCGACGTGGTCGTCACGGGCTATCCGCTCTTCTCCAAGGACTTCCGCGAGCTTGGCGCCATCGGCTTCGGCGCTCTCGTGCTGGACGAGGCGCAGACGATAAAGAACCCCGACACGCGCACGGCGCGGGCGGCGAGATCCTTCCCGTGCGCCGACAGGATCGCCCTCACCGGCACGCCGTTCGAGAACCGGGCCACCGACCTCTGGAGCATAGAGGAGTTCCTGAACGCCGGGATGCTCGGGTCGCGGGGCGACTTCGCGCGGGACTTCGAGCGCCCTCTGCGCGACGGGGGGGACGGCTCCGCGCTCGCGGAGCTCAAGAAGATCCTGGAGCCGTTCCTGCTCCGCCGCATGAAGGGCGACCCCGGCATCGCGGCGGAGCTCGGGCCGAAGAGGGAGGTGCGCGAATACTGCGTGCTCTCGCCGCGCCAGCGCGCCGCGTACGAGGTGGCGATGGCGCGCTACGCCGCCGGCAGGCGCGGGGGGCTGGCCTCCCGCGGCGCCGCGCTCGCGCTCCTCACGGAGCTCAAGCTCGTGTGCGACGGGCTCCTCGGCGACGGGACCCTGCACGGCGGGAAGGTCGAGCGGGTGGAGCAGCTGCTCGAGAGCATATTCGAGGCGGGGGAGTCCGCCCTCGTGTTCACGCAGTACGTGAAGGTCGGCGAGAGGCTCCGCGACCTGCTGTCGAGGAAGTTCGGCATGGGCGTGCCCTTCCTGCACGGGGGGCTCTCCCCGGCGGCGAGGGAGGCGCAGATCGAGGCGTTCAACTCGTCCGGCCGCCCGTCCGTGCTGATCCTGTCGCTCAGGGCGGGAGGCTTCGGGCTCAACCTCACGAAGGCGACGCACGTGATCCACTACGACCGGTGGTGGAACCCGGCGGTCGAGAGCCAGGCGACGGACCGGGCGCACCGCATCGGCCAGCGGAATCCGGTGCTGGTGCACCTCTTCATGGCGCACGGGACGCTCGAGGACCGCATAGACGCCATGCTCGAGGAGAAGCGCGCGCTCGCCGGGGAGCTCGTGGTCTCCGGCGAGAGCTTCCTGCTCTCCATGGGCGAGGCCGAGTTCGCGCGGACGGTCGGGCTTGGGTGACTGCGGAGGAAGGGGGGACAAGATGAGGATGGAACTGACGAGTCCGGCGAACCCGAAGGTGAAGCACGTGGTGAGGCTGCGCTCCTGCTCGGAGCGCGAGGAGACGGGCGAGATGATCGTGGAGGGCTTCCGGGAGTGCCGGAGGGCGCTGGACAACGGGTACCGTCCGCTTGCGATCTTCCACTGCCCGGAGCTGTACCTCAAGGACGAGAACGAGGAGCGCCTCGTGGCCGACGCCGAGCGCGCGGGGGCGGACGCGTTCCTCTGCTCGAAGGCGGCGTTCGTGAAGATGGCCTACCGGGAGCGTCCGGACGGCCTGCTGATGGTCGGGCCGCACGTCTCGCGCCGCCTCTCCGACCTTGAGCTGCCGGCGAACTCGCTGGTGGTGGTGACGGAGGCGATCGAGAAGCCCGGCAACCTCGGCACGATCCTGCGCTCGGCGG
>CAVERN010000086.1:0-7577 GCA_963618095.1 bacterium
GACGCGATCCTCCCGGAGGCGTTCGCGCTCGTCAAGAACGCCTGCCGCCATCTCGTCGGCACGACCGAGGAGGTCTGCGGCCACACGCTCACGTGGAACATGGTGCCGTTCGACGTCCAGCTCATCGGCGGCATCGTCCTGCACCAGGGCAAGATCTCCGAGATGCAGACGGGCGAGGGCAAGACGCTCGTCGCGACGCTCCCGCTCTACCTGAACGCGCTCGCCGGCAAGAACGTCCAGCTCGTCACGGTGAACGACTACCTCGCGCTCCGCGACGCGACGTGGATGGGCCACCTCTACCGCTACCTCGGCCTCACCGTCGGCTGCATCCAGAACTCGATGGACCCCGAGGAGCGCCGCGCCCAGTATGCCTGCGACATCACCTACGGCACGAACTCGGAGTTCGGCTTCGACTACCTGCGCGACAACGGCATGGCCCAGCAGCCGAGCCAGGTCGTGCAGAACGGCCACAACTTCGCGATCGTCGACGAGGTGGACTCGATCCTCATCGACGAGGCCCGCACGCCGCTCATCATCTCCGGCCCCGCGACGATCTCGACCTCCCACATCTACGTCGAGCTGAACCCGCTCGTCTCGTCCATCGTGCGCGTCCAGACCGCGATGTGCAACGAGCTCATGCAGCAGGCGAAGAAGGCGATCGACGCCGGCGACGTCAACACGTTCAAGGAGAAGATCTACCAGGTCTACCACTCGATGCCGCGCCACAAGCAGTTCCGCCACATGCTCGAGAACGCGGAGCTCCGCAAGCACCACGAGGACGTCGAGATGCAGATGCTCTCCGAGATGCGCAAGGAGCGCGCGCTCGAGCTCAAGGGCGAGCTCTACTTCACGATCGACGAGCGGACGCGCGAGGTGTCGCTCACGGACAAGGGCTGCGAGAAGATCTGTCCGCAGGACCCGCAGCTCTTCGTCCTCCCCGACCTCGCCGCGCAGATGTCCGCGATCGACGGCGACAAGACGCTCACCGACGCCGAGCGCGTCGAGAAGCGCCGCGACGTGCAGTCCGCCTTCGTCGAGAAGTCCGACCGCGTGCACGTCGTCGACCAGCTCCTCCGCGCCTACTGCCTCTACGAGAAGGACGTCGAATACGTCGTCCAGGACAACCACGTCTACATCGTCGACGAGTTCACGGGGCGCGTCCTCCCGGGCCGCCGCTGGTCGGACGGCCTCCACCAGGCCGTCGAGGCGAAGGAGGGCGTCGAGATCGAGAAGGAGTCGCAGACGCTCGCGACGATCACGATCCAGAACTACTTCCGCCTCTACAAGAAGCTCTCCGGCATGACCGGCACGGCCGAGACCGAGGCGCGCGAGTTCAAGGACATCTACAAGCTCGACGTCGTGTCGATCCCGACGAACCGCCCGGTGAACCGCGTGGACGGCAACGACCAGATCTACCGCACCGAGCGCGAGAAGTTCAAGGCGATCATCGCGGACGTCGAGAAGCGCCACGCGAAGGGCCAGCCCGTCCTCTTGGGCACGGTCGAGGTCGCGACGTCGGAGGTCCTCTCGCGCATGCTCAAGCTCGCGCACATCCCGCACGAGGTGCTGAACGCGAAGAACCACGCGCGCGAGGCGGAGATCGTCGCGCTCGCGGGCCAGCGCGGCGCCGTGACGATCGCGACGAACATGGCCGGCCGCGGCACGGACATCAAGCTCGGCGAGGGCGTCGCGGAAGTCGGCGGACTCCACGTGATCGGCTCCGAGCGCCACGAGTCGCGGCGCATCGACCGCCAGCTGCGCGGACGCTGCTCGCGCCAGGGCGACCCCGGGTCGTCGCAGTTCTTCATCTCGCTCGAGGACCAGCTGATGCGCCTCTTCGGCTCGCAGAAGCTCTCCGGCGTGATGCTCAGGCTCGGCCTCAAGGAGGGAGAGGTCATGGAGCACCGCTGGCTGAACAAGTCCGTGGAGACCGCCCAGCGCCGCGTCGAGCAGCAGCACTACGCGGTCCGCAAGCGCACGCTCGAGTACGACGACGTGATGAACAAGCAGCGCTCCATCGTGTACGAGCTCAGGGGCACGATCCTGCGCGGCGACCAGGCGACGGTCCACGGCACGATCCTCGACGTGATGAACGACATGATCCTCACGCAGGCGGAGAAGTGCCTCTTCGACGCCAAGGACGGCGATCTCTCGGCGTTCTCCGACTGGCTCGGCACGACGTTCCCCGTGACGGTCACCGACGAGGAGCTGACCCCGCTCATGGGCCAGCCGCAGGCCGCCGGCGAGCTCGTGATGAAGCGCGTGGAGGCGGCGTACGAGGCGAAGTGCGCCGCAGAGGACCAGCAGGTGCTCCCGTTCATGGAGCGCGGGGTGTTCCTCGACGCCATCGACAGGCAGTGGCAGGACTACCTCCGCGCGATGGACGACCTCCGCCACGGCGTGAACCTCCGCGCATACGGGCAGCGCGACCCGCTCATCGAGTACAAGCGCGAGGCGTTCCACATGTTCGAGCAGCTGATGAGCGCCATAAAGACCGAGGTCGCGATGGGCGAGTTCCGCGCCGCGACCGTCAGGACGGTGCGGAGGATGCTCGCTTCGGCGAGGACGAACGCGGACCAGTTCGACGCGGCGGAGGCCGCGCCGGCCCAGGCCGACGCGCGCGCGCCGCAGTCGCGCGAGGCGAAGGCGTCCGGGCCGGTGTCCGCGAAGGAGGCCTTCGCAGCGCTCATGGGGGTCTCGCCGGACCAGGTGCGCTCGGCTCCGCCGCCGCGCGGGGCCGCCCAGCCGCCGGCGCAGCCCGCGCCGCACGTCGGCAGGAACGACCCGTGCCCGTGCGGAAGCGGCAAGAAGTACAAGAAGTGCTGCGGACGCAACCTGTTCTGAGCCCGCCCGCCTCGCTCTCCGCTCTCACATGGCAAATTGAAGATACGAAAGGAACTGGATACATGAAGCCTACACTCGTTGTTCTTGCCGCCGGAATGGGCTCGCGCTATGGCGGGCTCAAGCAGGTGGACCCGGTTGGCCCGTCCGGCGAGGCCATACTGGACTACTCCGTGTTCGACGCGGAGCGCGCCGGGTTCGGCAAGGTGGTGTTCATAATCCGCAGGGACTTCGAGGCCGAGTTCCGCGAGAAGGTCGGAGCCAAGTACGAGGGGGTGCTCCCCGTGGAGTACTGCTTCCAGGACATCCACGACCTGCCCGCGCCGTTCGCCGTGCCGGAGGGGCGCTCGAAGCCGTGGGGCACAGCGCACGCCATCCGCGCCGCGCGTGGCGTCGTGAAGGAGCCCTTCGCCGCGATCAACGCGGACGACTTCTACGGACGGGACGCCTTCGCCAAGCTGGCGGCGTTCCTCTCGTCCGGCGCCGCCGGGGCGGACGGCGCTCTCCACTTCGCGATGGTCGGCTACAAGCTCGACCTCACGCTGTCCGACAACGGCTCCGTGGCGCGCGGCATCTGCTCCGTGGCGGACGGGAGGCTCCTCTCCGTGACGGAGATGACCAAGCTCGTGCGCGTGCCGGGCGGCGCGGAGAACCGCGAGGACGAGGCGAACCCCGTGAGGCTCACGGGCGAGGAGCGGGTCTCCATGAACCTCTGGGGCTTCACGCCGGCCCTCTTCGACGCGCTCGAGGCGCGCTTCCCCGCGTGGCTCGGGAAGAACGGGTCCGCGCCGAAGTCCGAATGGTACATCCCCTTCGTGGTCGACGAGCTCATCCACGAGGGCCTTGCGGACGTCGCGGTGCTTCCGACGGACTCCAGCTGGTTCGGCGTGACGTACCGCGAGGACAAGCCTTTCGTCACGTCGGAAATCGGCAAGCTCGTCGCGGCCGGGGAGTATCCCGCGCGTCTGTGGCGATAGGAGGTCCGGATGGGCTGTGCAGCGCTTCTTCTTGCGGCGGCGGAGTGGATCGCCGGGTCGTACGCGATCCCCGCGAACGACGCCGGGTTCTTCGAGGATGCGCCGAACGACGTGGTCGTGCGCAGGTTCACGGCGCGCGCCGGGCTTCGCAGGGCGGAGTGGCGCGTGGCCGCGCCCGGGATGCGCGACCTCTTCGTGAACGGCGCGCGCGTGACGTCCACGGCGCTCTCTCCGCTCACGCCGTTCCGCAAGAGGGTCCTCGAGGAGTCGTTCGACGTGACCCCGCTCGTGCGGGAGTCCGCCGAGAACGAGCTCCGCGTGGAGCTCGGCAACGGGTGGTGGAATCTCCTCCCGCTCAGGATGTGGTACAGGTACAATCTGCGCGACGCGATGGCGCAGGGAGTGCCGTGCGTGAGGGCGACGCTCGAGCTTACGTACGCCGACGGCGCCCGGCAGCTGGTCGAGACGGACGGCGGGTGGGACGCCGCCGAGGGACGCCTTCTCTCGAACAGCATATACCTCGGCGTCAAGGAGGACGCGCGGAGGGTCGTCTCCGCGGGCGGCAGGGCCCTGGTCGTGAAGGGCCCCGAGGGCCGCGTCGAGCCGGCAGGCGACGTTCCGAAGACCGTGGTCATCGGCGAGTGGAAGGCCAGGGGCGTCTCGCGCGTCCCCATGAAGGACGGAGTGTGGGTCGTGGACATGGGGGCGAACCGCGCCGGCACCTACCGCGTGCGGATGAGGACCGTCCCGACCGGCACGGTCGTGCGCTTCCGCCTCGGCGAGCGGCTGAACACGGACGGCACCGTCAACACGATGACCGCAGTCGCCGGGCAGATCAAGGATCCGAAGAGGGGTCCGCTCTTCGGCGTCGCCGAGCAGTGCGACACGTGGATATCCGGCGGCGCCGCCGAGGCGACGTTCGAGCCGAGGATGACGTTCCACTGCTTCCGCTACGTCCAGGTGGAGGGGCTTCCGTACATGCCGCGGCCGGAGGACTTCGAGATGCTCGCGTGGTCCGCCGACCTGAAGGAGGGCGGGTCCTTCCGGTGCTCCAGCGAGAGGCTGAACCTCCTGCACGAGGTGTGCCGGCGCACGTTCCGGGCGAACCTGCAGAGCGTGCAGTCCGACTGCCCCGGACGCGAGAAGTTCGGCTACGGCGGCGATCTTGCGTGCACGGCGGAGTCGTTCCGCTGCAACTGGGCGATGCTTCCCTTCTACCGCAAGATGCTCCGGGACTTCCTCGACGAGGCCGAGGACGACGGCCTCTTCACCGAGACCGCCCCGTACGTGGGGATCGGCAGCAACCCCGTCCTGCCGGAGGCGGAGACGCGCGGGCGCTCCGTCGCGCCGATGGGATGGGCCGTCGGCGTGCCGGTGCTCCTCGACGTGATGGTGCGCTACGACGGCGACCTGGAGTCCCTGAAGATGGCGTATCCCGCCCTCGTGAGGTTCATCGGCATCGTGTCCAGGCGCTACCCGAACGACGACCTCCCGCCGTGCCTCGGCGACTGGATCGCCGTGGAGAAGGCCGACCAGTCCCTCTCCTGCCTCGCCCACTGGCACGAGTTCGTCTCCAAGACCGCGAAGTTCGCGGCGCTGCTCGGGCGGACGGAGGACGCCGCCGCGTTCCGCGGCCACGCCGCGCGCATCGCGGCGAAGTTCCGAGCGAAGTACGTGAAGTCCGGCGGACTCGTCCACAACGGCCTCCAGGGCGAGCAGCTCTTCGCGCTCCACAACGGCCTTCTTGAGGCGCGGGACGTCCCCGGCGCCTACGCCATGCTGAAGCGCAACGTCGCCTCCCACGGGGACGCTCTCACCACGGGCATATTCGCAACGCAGTACCTGTTCGAGTACCTCTCCTCGCACGGCGACGCCGATCTCGCCGGGCGGGTCGTCACGCACGAGGGCGCGCCCGGCTACTACTTCATGCTGGACCGCGGCGCGACGACCCTGTGGGAGGACTGGTTCGAGCGGGAGTGCGTGAATCTGTACAGCAACTGCCATCCGATGTTCGGCAGCGTAGAGCAGTGGTTCACCCGCCATCTGCTCGGCATAGCGGTGTGCGACGACGCCGTCGGGTGCGACAGGGTGCGCATCAGGCCGAACGCCGTGGCCGGGGTGACCTCGGCCTCCGGCTGGCTCGACACGCCGAAGGGGCGCATCGAGGTGTCCTGGCGGATGGAAGGCGGCAGGATGGCGGTGGACAGGCGCGTCCCCGCCGGGATCGCGGTGGTGCCTTGAGCGGCAGCGGCGGCAGACGGGTCTCTCGCCGCCTGCGCGGCATCGAGATACTCTACGACGACCCGGACGTGATCGTGGTGGAGAAGGCGGCGGGAGTCCTCTCCTGCGCCACGCGCCGCGGCGGCGAGTACACCGTGGAGGACGCCCTCTCGGACTACGTGCGCAAGGGGCAGGCAAGGAGCCGGAGGCGCGTGTACCTCGTGCATCGCCTGGACCGCGAGACGTCCGGCGTGATGATGGTGGCGAAGAGCGAGGAGGTGCAGGACTTCTTCCGCTCGAACTGGAACGCGCTCACGGAGAAGACGTACCTTGCGCGGGTGCGCGGCCATCTCGCGGAGAGCGAGGGCGAGTTCGAGAGCTATCTCGCCGAGGACCCGAGGACGCTGTCGGTGAGGTCCGTGAAGGACCCGAAGTCCGGCAAGCTCGCGAAGACCCTGTACCGGGTGCTGTCGGAGGCTGGCGGCACGTCGCTCGTGGAGGTGCGCCTCAAGAGCGGGCGCAAGAACCAGATACGCGTGCACTTCGCGGAAAGCGGGCATCCCGTGGTCGGCGACACGAGGTACGGCCGGGACGACAGGGGGCCGCTGCTGCTCCACGCCTGGCGGCTCGCCTTCGTGCATCCGCGCACGCGGACGCGGATGGCATTCGAGACGGCGGCGCCGCGCTTCGCGGCGGACGCCGTCGGGCGCGGGGCGGCGGATGGCGCTGAGAGGAAGGGGGATGCGGAAGATGGCGGAAGGCGATGATTCCATCGGACTGAGGGAGTACGAGCTTGCGGGGATCGAGACGATCGCGCGCGGCGTGTGCGTGAGGGACGGCAGGGTGCTGCTGTGCCGGGCGAAGGGCGGCTCGTCGACGTACCTTCCCGGCGGACACATCGAGTTCGGCGAGACGGGGCGGGAGGCGCTCAGGCGCGAGATCAGCGAGGAGCTTGGCGTCGCGGCGGAGGTCGGCCGGTTCGTCGGGGTCGTCGAGAACTCGTTCATGCAGCACGGCAGGCCGCACGCCGAGATAAACCTTGTGTACGAGTTCTCTATGGACGCGCAGGACGTCTCCGCCATGGAGGACTGGATCGAGTTCGAGTGGTGCGGGCTTGACGCCCTCGACGGGGCGAACCTCCTGCCGGCGGCGTTCCGCAGCCTTGCCGGCTGGCCCGCCGTCCGCTTCGAGGCCTGAGCCCCGCGCCCGCTCGCTCCCATGTTGCGGCAAGGCGGTCACGCGGCCCGCGTCGGCCTTCCGGCGAAGCGGCCGTTCGAGAGCGCCGCCGCCGCGAGAAGGAGCAGGAGCCCGGGGGCGAGGAACGAGCCGCGAACAATGTTAACGCAAGTTAGTTAACATTTCTAAAAAACCTTGCTATAATGCAGGCGTTCACGAAATCAAAGAAAGGAAATGTTGTTATGGCGACTCGTCCGTTTTTTGTTCCGCGATTTGATAAGGTTGGCGTTGACGTCAAGACGTCGGCACCGTTCTCGTGGAATCCGGGATTCGCCGTTTCGCAGAAGAAAAAGAACGTCCACG
>CAVERN010000087.1:0-7489 GCA_963618095.1 bacterium
AGCACTCGAAGGCGGACGCCTCCGACGCCGAGATCGCGGCGAAGCACGAGGAGGCTCTGGCGCAGCTGAAGAAGTATTCGGAAGACCCGAACCTCCCCGCGCTCGCCGCCGGCACGCCCGTCCACTTCCTCTGCTACGAGTTCAAGGGTCGCGAGCTCGTGCGGCTGGAAGAGATTGAGATGAGAAGGTAATCGAACGCGCTGCGGCGTGTAGGCGCGGCGGCTCGCGCGGGGCGCGAGCCCTACCGTGAACCCCGCCGTGGCAGGGGGGCGAAAGGCGATGGAGAATGGAGCGATGGGCATGAAGAGACTGGTTTTCCTTCTGGCGGCGGCGGGCGCCTCGTGCGCGCTTGCGGCGCGGCGCGTGAGCGTAGACTGCGACACGCTCGACCTCGGCGAATACCGCGCCTACGCGGAGCTGGCGAAGGGCCTGGGGGCGACGCATCTCGCCGCCTGCCAGATCGAGCCGTCGATGTGGCAGTGGGACGCCGACCGCCGCGACCCGTATCCGAACTGGTCGATGCACCGCCCGACCGTCTTCAAGTTCGTGGTGCCCGACGAGCTCGCGAAGTATCTGCCGCGCGACTACGCGGCGCGCAACCTCGCGCGGCTGAGGGAGCGCGTGAAGATCCTCGACGAGTTCGGCTTCAAGGCGACGTTCACGGGCCAGGAGCCGGCGTATCTGCCCGAGGCGGCGTACCGGGACCATCCGTCGTGGCGCGGGCCCCGCTGCGACCAGTGCGTCCGGGCGCGCACGGAATACTACGCGCCGTGCCTCGACGACCCGGAGATCCGGGCGATCTACGTGAAGGCCGTCGCCGAGCTCTGCCGCGTGGGGCGCTTCGAGTCCTTCGACCTCATGACGAACGACTCGGGCGCGGGGCTCTGCTGGTACCCCGACCTCTATCCCGGCGCGAACGGCCCCACGCACTGCCTGACGGACAAGCCGCTCGCCCGCCGCGTCGTGGACTTCCTCTCCGTCTTCCAGGAGGGCGCGGCGCTCGCCGGCCTCGCGGACATGCGCGTCGAGCTCGACCGCAAGGTGACGGACGACCTGCTCGGACAGGTGCTGCCGCTCCTCAAGCCCGGCATGTCGGTGAGGAAGCGGACGCTCGAGCGCGCGACGGCGCTCAACGTCATCGGCTTCCCGAATCCCTTCGCGGAGCTGACGTATCCCGTCTGCGCCATGCCGCGCATGCCGACGGTCGTCAAGCAGGTCCAGAAGGCCGAGGCGGACCCGGAGGGGGACGTGCTGATCGCCATCCGCTCGCTCGAGGAGACGGACACGATCCGCCTTCTGAAGCGCCGCTGGGGGCGCCGGCCGATCGGGCCCGGCGCGGCGGCGCGCGTCGCGGCGCTCCTGGACGTCGCCGCGACGTTCGTCGGCGAGGAGAAGGCCGACGCGCTCGTCGAGGTGTGGAACGACATCGAGGACTGCCAGCTCCGCTGGGAGTGGGCGTACACGGGCGGGCACCTCTTCCTGCTCGGCACGACGCACCAGCGCTGGCTGACGCGCCCGCTCGTCTGCTTCCCCGAGGAGCTCAGGCCCGAGGAGAGGAGCTACTACCGCGACTACCAGTTCCAGGCGCGCGAGGAGCGCTGCGCCGACGACCTTCTCGACCTCCAGGGCGACCGCTGGCTCTCCGGCCGCGGCGGCGACTTCGCGGTCGCCAGCGCGGCGAACAAGTGCGCTCCGACGCTCGAGCGCGCGATCCGCACCGCCGCGTCGCTCGTCTCCGCCGCCGCGGACGCGGAGAGCGCGAAGTACCTGAAGGGGCTCGCGCTGCGCCTGCGCCTCTACCGCGCGGTCATCGCGAACGCCGTGAACGTGGTCGACTTCCAGCTGCTGATGGACGAAGGAAAGGCGCGCAACGACACGAGGACCTGGCACTCGTCGATCGCGCTCCAGGACGACCCCGGCTTCGAGCGCTGCAACGCGATCATCCGCCGCGAGATCGAGAACGCGCACGACCTCATCGCCATCCTGAAGGAGGCGCAGAGGGAAGGCGTCGGCGTGATCCGCACGGCGACGCGGCCGGAGTTCACGAACGTGATGAACCTGCCGCCGGTCGAGCGGCTCGTCGGCGAGCTCGAGAAGAAGATCGAGGTGACGGAGAACCATCGCCGCGACGTGACGCGCATCTACCGCAAGAGAAACCGCTGAAAGAGAAACCGCTGAAGGAATCCGATCGATGAAAACGCCGCTTCCGTCCTGGACCGTCTGCGCCTGTGCGCTTCTCCTCGTCTCCGCCGCCGCCCTCGCCGGGCCGAAGGCGGTTTCGCTCGAGGAGCGCATCCGCCTCATCAATCCGGCGAAGGCCGGCGAGCTCGTCCTGCGCGCGACGTATTCCTCGATCAGCGTCTGCTACGGCGCGGGGGACGCCGTCAAGGGACTGCGTCTCGCCTATCGCCGCGAGGGCAAGGGCGCCTGGCGCGACGCGCTCGCGCCCGCATACTTCTCCGACACGCGCGACTGCCGCGGATCGATCGTGAACCTCGCGGAGAACACGCCCTACGAGGTGCGCGTCTCGGACGGCGACCGCGTCCTCGCCGCGGGCCGCGTGCGCACGTGGCGGTCGGACGTTCCGATCGCCCGGACGGTCGAGGTCGGCCCGGCGACGAAGTGGCCGCTCGTCATCGACGCCCAGGGCTCGCCGGACGGCTGGATCCGCTACGTCGCCAAGGGCGGGGCGAAGTTCACGCGGGACACCAAGGGCGCGTTTTTCGTCATCAGGGGCGCCCGCTACGTCATCCTCGAGGACATGGTCCTCGAAGGCGGCGGAGGGAACTTCAGGACGAAGGACCCGGGGCCGGGCACGTTCCCGGTCTCCGTCAGCGATTCGACGGGCGTTCGCCTGCGCAACATCGAGTTCTCGAAGTGGGGGCGCGTGGGGAAGCCAGACTACACGCGCCGGGGCTCCGCCTACGACGAGAAGACGCGGCGGGAGATCAACATGGACGCGGCGGTGCTCATCTCGCGCGGCGCCGCCGAGGTCACGGTCGAGAGATGCTACTTCCACGATCCCGTCTTCAAGAGCTGCAGCTGGTACTACTGCCACCCGGCGGGCAACGAGGGCATCGTGATGGACACGCCCGACCATTCGACGGTCATCCGCTGGTGCGACTTCGTGGGCAGCGACCTGCACCGGTTCAACGACTGCGTGGAGGGCTGGCAGAACTTCCGCGAGAACGGCGGGTTCAACCGCGACGCGGACGTCTACGGGAACTTCATGGTCTACGCGAACGACGACTGCATCGAGATCGACGGCGGCCAGCAGAACGTGCGCGTGTTCGGCAACCGCTTCGAGTCCGCGCTCTGCGGAGTCTCCGTGCAGGGCTGCTGCGCGGGGCCGTCCTACGTGTTCGAGAACCTCTTCAGCGGGCTCGGGGAGGAGTTCGGCCTCTCCGGCCAGCACATAAAGACGTCGGGCGTCGATCCCTACAAGTTCGGGCCGTACGTGCTGATCGCGAACAACACGTTCTGGGGCGACGGCTGCCTCAAGGTCAACCCCAAGCCGCTGCGCTTCGACCTCCGCAACAACCTCTTCGGCGCCGGGGCGCGGTTCTGCGGGCTTGCCGAGGACTTCTCGCGGACGAGCCGCTTCGCGGCGAACACTGCGGTCCTGACGGACGCGGCGCGTACGGGGGTCGACAAGGCCGAGGCCGTTGACTTCGCCGACGCCGTGCGCGGACGCTTCGAGCTCGCCTCTCCGGTCCCGGGCGAGGCGATCGCGAACTTCGCGGAGGGAGCGCCCGCGCGCGGGGCGTCGGTCTCGTCGGGCACGGTGAACCTGCCGCTTCGTCCTCTGCCGTTCGCGCTGGACGCGGGGCGCATCGTCGCGAACGTCGCGAAGGGGCGCGCGACGCCGGAGGCGGACGTGGTGACGATGCGCTGGACGGGCCCCGCGCGCGGCGGCAAGGTCGCCTGGCGCATCCGCAAGAACGACGTCTTCGACTGGCTCGACGTCACGCCGGCCTCCGGCGCGATCGGGCCGGGCGAGTCCGTCGCGCTCACCGTCCGCTACAGGCCCGAGCGGATGCGCGACAGGCGCTTCTACCGAGGCGCGTTCCTCGTGCGGACGGCGGACGGGCTTTCGCGCGTGTGCAGCGTCGTGGCCGAGACGGACTTCGTGCCGCCGTTCAGGGCGCATCGTCCCGGCGACCGCGCGATCTACGTGGACGCGTTCAGGCCGTCCGCCGGCAAGCCGAAGGTCGTCGAGGACGCGCGCGGACAGGGCGGGCGCGCGGTCAGCCTCGGCGGCGCGCTCGAGTATTCCTTCGAGGTCCCGGAGGGAGGGCGCTACTTCATCATGCTCCACGCGGCGGTGGACGCCAAGCGCCAGAGCCCCCTCGACGCGTCGCGGACGCTGCACTACGAGGCGGCGGTGGACGGCGAGCCCCTCCAGAAGTCGAGCCCGGCGGGCCTCCGCGACTACCTCACGTGGTCGCAGGTGATGCCGGGGAAGAAGCAGGGAGACCGCAACGCCTGGTGGGACTTTGCCGCCGGCCGGCACACTCTGGCGATCAAGGGCGGCTGGGGGGTGTTCGACGGCATCGTCGTGACGTCCTCTCCCGAGGGCTTCGAGCCTCGGTAGGGGAGTCCCCCGCGTTGCCGTCTGTGGTATAATGGGCGGGTTTCCATGCTGATGTCAGCGTTGTTTCTTGTCTAAACTAAGAATGGAGAGCCATGGTTTCTGCGATCTTGCTGGCCGCGATAGTGCAGTGGGAGTTCCCGCGCACTGCCTCCTGCCACGAAGGCATTCCGTTTGCGGACGGGCGCACGGGCGTGCTCGTCTGGGGCGGGGGCGACACGATAAGCCTCACCGTCGGGCGCGGGGACCTCTGGGACCACCGCGGCGGATACGCCTGGACGGACGAGCAGAGCTACACGAACATCTGCGCTGCCGTGGCGACGCGCGACAACGACCGCCTCAGGGCCCTGTTCAGGAACGATCCGCCGCCGAACTGGGGCGGCTCGCGCTACAACCCCTACATGCTTCCGCTCGGCCGCGTGGTCGTGAAGGTCCCGGGCAGAAGGCTCGTCCGCGGGACTCTCGACACCGGGACGGGGCTCGGCGCGGTCGAGCTCGACGACGGCTCGCGCGTGGAGCTCGCGATGTCGAAGGCCAGCCACGCCTTCGCGCTGAGGCTCCCGGAGGGCGCCGCCTTCGAGGTCCGCACGGTCCCCTGCACCGACTTCGACGTATGGAAGACGCTCTCGAGCCGCGGCTTCGAGAAGGCGAGGGTCCTTGACTCTGCGGCGGACGGCACGGGCGGCTTTGCCTGGAACCTGCCCGCCGACAGGCCGGCGTGGCTTTCGTGGCGGAAGGCGGCGGGCGAGCTCACGCTCCGCACGGGGCGCGGGGCGATGTCCGCGCCGACGGAGGCGGTCCCGTTCGCCCGCGCGGCGGACGAGTCGCGGGCGCACTGGGCGGCGTTCTGGCGCGAGGGCGCGCGCGTGAAGGTGCCGGACCCCGAGCTCCAGGAGGCGTTCGACTTCGGCATGTACAAGTTCGGCGCGATGACCGACCCGGACGGCGTCCCGGCCGGGCTCCAGGGCCAGTGGCTCGAGGACGACCGGCTCGTGCCGTGGAACGGCGACTACCACTTCAACATCAACGTCCAGGAGTGCTACGCTCCGGCCTTCCGCGGCGGGCACTTCGCGAACCTCCGCCCGCTCTTCAGGATGATCCTCTCGTGGCGCCCGCTCCTGCGCGAGAGCGCGAAGAAGTTCGTGGGCGTGGAGGACGGCTACGTGCTGCCGCATTCGGTGGACGACCGGGGCGTGTGCATCGGCGGCTTCTGGGCCGGCACGATCGACCACGCCTCGACGGCGTGGATGGCCTCCTACATGATGCGCTACGCGCGCTACTCCGGCGACGTCGCGTTCCTGCGCGACGGCGGCTACGACTTCATGAAGGGCGCGATGCGCGTCTACCGCGCGATGATGGAGGAGCGTGACGGACGCCTCTCGATCCCGATCGCCCCCTCGCCGGAGTGGGGCGGCTCGGACGTGCGGAGGGCAGTCGGCCGCGATCCGTCCTTCCAGCTCGCCGCCGCCCGCCGCCTCGCGCTCGACCTCGTGGACGCGGCGAAGCTTCTCGGCGAGGCGCCGGACGCGGCGTGGCTCGACGTGCTGAAGCGTCTGCCGGCCTACACGCCCGGCCCGGGCGGCTTCCAGCTCTTCGAGGGCCAGCCCTTCGTCGTCTCGCACCGCCACCACTCCCACATGGCCGGGATCTATCCGTTCGACTCGATCGACTTCGGCGACGCGAACGCGCTCAAGGCGGCGAGGGACACCTACCGCACCTGGGTGCTGCGCGGGCCCGGCGAGTGGAGCGGATGGTGCCTGCCCTGGGCGGCGATCCTGCACGTGCGCTTCAATTCGCCCGAGGCCGCCGTGCACACGCTCCGCAACTGGAGGGCCTTCTACAACAACCCCGGGCACGGCTCGCTCCACGACGCCTTCTACACGGGCTACTCGACGATGTACGGGCGCAAGACGGTGATGCAGATGGACGGCCAGTGCGCGGCGGTCGCGGCGGTCCTCGAGCTCCTTGCGCACGAGACGAACGGGAAGGTGGAGTTCTTCAGGGGGTGCCCGGAGTCGTGGAGGGAGGTCTCGTTCGAGAACCTCGCCCTCTCGGACGGCCGCCGCGCCTCTGGCTCGCGCAGGGACGGCAGGGCGACGGTGACGTTCGCCGGGAAGTGACGGTTTGGCGGCGGAACGGAGATGGAAGAGATGCATTGCTGTGGCGGCGTTTGCATGATGTCCCCGAGGCTTCTCCTCGGGATAGACTACGGCACCGGCGGGTGCAAGACGACGGTGCTCGACGAGACGGGGGCGTTCGTGGGCGAGGCATCCACCGAGTTCGCGACGTTCCACGACCATCCCGGCTGGAGCGAGCAGGAGCCGGACGACTGGTGGACCGCGCTCTGCGCCTCGCTGAAGAAGCTCGCCGACAGGGGCGTGGACCTCGGGCGCGTCGCCGCCTGCTCTCTCGACGGCTCGACGCACAACGCCGTGCTGCTCGGCGCGGACGGCCGTCCGGTGCGGCGCACGATCATGTGGACCGACCAGCGTTCGACGTGCGAGTGCGAGGCCCTGCGCGCCGGCTGGGGCGAGCGGATCTTCTCCACCTGCTACCAGATGCCCGCGCCGACTTGGACCCTGCCGCAGATGATGTGGCTCAAGGCGAACGAGCCGGACGTCCTCGCGAGGACGGAGAGGGTCCTGTTCGTGAAGGACTACGTGCGGTACCTTCTGACCGGCCATGCGGCCACGGACTACATAGAGGCCCAGGGCACGCTCCTCTGGGACATGCGGCGCGGCGCGTGGGACGGCGAGCTCGTCGCGCTCGCGGGGCTGAGGGAGTCCGCGATGCCGGCGATCATCGCGCCGACGGACGTCGTGGGCGGCGTGACGGCCGCGGCCGCGGCGGCGACGGGGCTTCGCGAGGGGACGCCCGTCGTGTGCGGCACGTCGGACA
>CAVERN010000088.1:0-7338 GCA_963618095.1 bacterium
ACGTTCTACGCGGGCGTCATCGGCTGCGAGGGGCGCAACTGGTTCTACGACTTCAGGGTGGCGCGGGACGGAAAGAGGCCGTCTGGCGCGAAGGCCGCGTCTGGCGCGAAGTCCCCGTCTGGCGCGAAGTCCCCGTCTGGCGCGAAGGACGCGGTCCCGGCGCGTGCGCCGTTTGCGGTCCCGGCGCGTGCGCCGGACATCGAGGATGATTTCGACGGCCCCGCCCTCGACTCCTCGAAGTGGACGGACTGGGTCGCATCCTTCCCCGGGCGCTCGGCGGGATTCCTGTTCGCGCGCGACAACGTTGCGGTGACGAACGGCTGCCTGCGCCTGACGGCGCGCCTCATGCGCGACGGCGAGAGGACGGAGGAGAACCTGCGCCGGGGCTTCACGAAGTACGCGACCGCCTACGTGCGCGCGAGGGAAAAGACCTTCTACGGCTACTACGAGTGCCGCGCGAAGACGATGCGCTCGAAGGTGTGCAACGCCTTCTGGCTCTACGACCCGCTCTCCGACCGGCCCGAGAGGAAGTTCCGTCCGGGGGACTTCAGCGAGGAGATCGACGTGTTCGAGATCTTCGGCGCCCTGCGCGACTGGTACGGCACGGTGCACCGCCTCAGGACTCCGTATCTCGAGGGCGTGGTCAACGGCGGCGTGGAGAAGCTTCCCGAGAAGTCCAGGAAGGTGCGGCTCGACTTCGATCCGGCGGCGGACTTCCACACGTACGGCTTCCGCTGGGCGAAGGACCGCCTTGCGTGGTTCGTCGACGGCAAGGAGGTGTTCTCCCGCGCGAACGACCGCTTCCACCGGCCGATGCACGTCACGTTCGACTGCGAGATCATGTACGACTGGGTTGGCGAGCCGGAGGCGGGCGACCTCCCGGACGTCTTCGAGATCGACAGCTTCCGCCACTGGAGGGAGGACTGATGCGCGGCGGATCTCATCCCGCGGGCGGGAGCTACAAGTGGCTGATGCTGCTGATGCTCAGCTGCGCGTTCTTCTTCCATCAGGCGGACCGCGCCATCTTCGGGCTGCTGACGATCCCGATACAGGGGGAGCTTGGCCTTTCCGACACCCAGATAGGCTGGATCAACACGGTTCTCTCCTGGACGCTCGCCGGCATGGCGTTCGTCGCCGGCCCGGTGGCGGACCGCTTCTCGCGCAAGTGGCTGATCACGCTCTCGCTCATGTCCTGGTCCCTCATGACGTTCATGATGGGCTTCGTCGGGAACTGGAATGTGTTCGGCTTCGTCGTCCCCGCGTTCTTCGTAGTGATGTTCTTCCGCTCGATCGCGACCGGCGTGGGCGAGAGCTTCTACGGGCCTTGCTACCCGCCGCTCATCGCGGCGTTCCACAGGGAGACGCGATCGATCGCGCTTTCGATCCACCAGGGGGCGCTCTACTTCGGGCTCATGACGTCCGGCGTGGTCACGGCGTGGGCGCTCGGCTTCCTCGGCACGTGGCGGCACGTGTTCATGGCATTCGGCGCTGCCGGGTTCCTGCTCGGCGTATTCTTCGTCTTCGCCCTTAAGGACGGCAGCGAGAAGAGCCCCTCAACTTCTCACCCCCCTCAACTTCTCACCCCCTCAACTTCTCAACCCTTCTTCTCCGGCATCGCCTACTTCTTCAGGACGCCGTCGGCGTGGCTTGCGATGGCGGGGTTCGTGGCGGTGGTGTTCGTGAACAACGCCTATCTCTTCTGGGCGCCGAAGTTCATGGCGGAGAAGTTCGGCACGTCCGTCGCCGACGCCGGCTCGCAGACGATGCTCTACCACCATCTCTTCGCGTTCGCGGCGATACTCGTGGGCGGCGTCGTCACGGACCGCTTCGTGAAGAGGATGCCGCGCTTCCGCCTCGCGTTCCAGGCCGTGGCGATGCTGTGCGGAGCGCCGTGCATATTCCTGATCGGCTGCGCGCCCGCGGCGTGGGCGATGGTGGCGGCGACGGCGGCGTACGGCGTCTTCCGCGGGTTCTTCGAGGTGAACACGCACGCATCGCTCTTCGACGTGGTGCCGCCCGCCTACCGCTCCACGGCCGTCGGGCTCTTCACCGTGTTCGCGTTCTTCTTCGGCGGTCTGTCAGGCGTAGTGATGGGCAGGCTCTCGCAGTCCTATGGCGTGAGGGGCTTCGAGATCGGCTTTGCGCTGATGTCTGCGGCGTACGTGCTCGGCGCGGCGTTGATGGCCATCTCGTTCTTCGTCACCTTCCGCCGCGACCGCATCGTCGAGAGCGCGTAGGGCGGAAATCTGATATAATGCTCGCCCATCTATGAGGATTTCGGCGGAAAGTGGCGAATCGAACATCTTCTCCCGCATCGGTCGCTCGGGGCGGCTGATGGTGGAGGCGTTCGCCTACATGCCCCACGTCCTGGCGCATGGGGACTCCCGCCGGGCCATGCTCGCCAGCCTGCGTTCCACCGTCATACGCACGCTCCCCGTGATAACCGTGGTGGGCCTGTTCACGGGCATGATCCTCGGCCTTCAGGTTGGCCTGGCGCTGAGCAAGTTCAACCAGGAGATGTACCTCGGCGCCGCCGTGATGCTGACGCTCATCCGCGAGATGGGGCCGTTCGTCACCGGGATATGCCTGTCGGCGTGCGTGGGGTCCGCAATGGCGGCGGAGCTCGGCACGATGACGGTCAACGACGAGGTGGCTGCGCTGGAGATAATGTCCATCCCCCCGATACGCTACCTTGTCGCCCCCCGCATGGCGGGGCTGCTCGTGATGAGCCCGATACTGGCGTTCTACGCATGCGTCCTCGGAGTGGTCGGCGGCGGGCTCGTTGGGTACACCCAGCTCAACGTGCCGTTCTCGCAGTACATGGCGAGCGCGATGTCCATAGCGGTGCCCAAGGACCTCCTCACGGGGCTGCTGAAGGCGACGGTGTTCGGGGTCGTGATATGCACGGTGTCGTGCCACGAGGGGTTCGAGTCCAGGCTCGGCGCGATGGGCGTGGGGAGGGCGACGCAGCGCAGCGTGATCGTGTCCTTCCTGCTCATACTCATGTTCGGGTACATGATAACGAGGATGTTCTACTTTGACTTCTGACGCCGCGACATCTGACGCCATGATACGGTTTGACGGCGTGTGCAAGGGCTTCGGCGGCAGGCGGGTGCTCGACGGGGTGAGCTTCGCCGTCCGCCAGGGCGAGGTGCTGGCGATCGTCGGGCAGTCGGGGATAGGCAAGTCCGTGACGCTCAAGCACATCGTGGGGCTGCTTTCCCCCGACTCCGGAACCGTGGCCGTGAGGGACGGCGCGAAGATAGGCTATCTCTTCCAGGGCGGCGCCCTGCTCGCCTGGCTCACGGTCCGCGAGAACGTGGCGCTTCCGCTGAAGGAGACGACCGGCCTTGGCGACGAGGAGATCGACACCCTCGTGGACCGGGCCCTGGGCGCGGTGGGGATCGAGGATTCCGCCGACAAGTACCCCTCCGAGATGTCCGGCGGCATGGTGAAGCGGGCGGGGCTTGCCCGCGCCATAGTGCGCAATGCGGACGTCGTCCTGTACGACGAGCCGACCTCGGGTCTGGACCCCGTGACGTCCCGCACGATATACCGGCTCATAAGGCGCCTCAACCGGGAGCGCGGGATAACGAGCCTCGTGGTGACCCACGACCTCGCCGGGGCCTGCTCGATCGCCGACCGCATACTGATGCTTGACGGCGGCCGCGTGGCGCTCGAGGCGTCCCCGGCGGAGTTCGTTTCGTCCGGCATACCGGCGGTGCGGGAGTTCGTGTCCGCCAGCAAAGGAGAGATATGAGCAAGAAGAAGAGCGACGTGTTTTCCGAGACGGTCGTCGGGCTGTTCATGGCGGCGGTGCTTGCGCTGCTCGTCTACTTCACGATCGTGATATCGGGCGTGGACATACTCATCGGGAACGCGAAGGTCCCCGTGAGGATAGAGTCCTCCGACGTCGGGGGGCTGAAGGAGCGCGACAGCGTGATGTACCGCGGCATGAAGGTGGGCGTGATAGAGAAGATCGACCTCGGCGGGACGAACGTCGCCATGGAGGTGATGATCTCGCCCGACGTGGTGCTCCGCGACGGGTACCGCATATCGGTCGCATCCCTCTCGCTGCTCGGCGGGAACTATCTCCTCCTCGAGGAGGGCTCTGGCGAGCCGCTGCCGCTTGCGTCCACGGTGTTCCGCGGCGAGCCGCCCACGGACTGGATGCGCGACCTCGGGCGGATAGCGCGGAGCGTGGGCGACCTCGCGGACGGCGGCGGCATGAAGAGCATCATCACCAACGCGCAGTCCGTGGCCGAGCGGCTCAACGCGGTGGTCTCGCGCATCGAGCGCGGCGAGGGCACGGCCGGCAGGCTCCTGTCCTCGGACGACTCGATCTACCGCGACCTGAAGGACGTCGTGGCGGCGGCGAAGGCGGTGTCGGCTCGCCTCGAGAAGGGGGAGGGCACGATGGGCAGGCTCCTCTCCGCGGACGACACCCTCTACCGGGACGTCAAGGAGACCGCGGCGTCGGTGAAGTCCATAGCCGCCCGCATCGAGCGCGGCGAGGGCACGGCCGGGAAGCTTCTCTCCTCCGACGACGCGCTGTACTCCGACCTCAAGGCCTCCATTGCGAACATCCGGGACGTCACGGCGAGGATGAGCAGCGGCGACGGGCTCTTCGCCAGGCTCTCCGGGGACGCCAAGCTCGCGGGCGACGCCTCCGCGCTCGTGGAGAGGCTCTCCGCCGCGTCCGCCGACCTCGCGAAGGTGGCGTCCCGCATGGAGCGAGGCGAGGGCACCCTCGGCAAGCTCTCGGCGGACTCCGCCCTGTACGACGAGGTCTCGGCGCTCCTGAAGGACGTGAGGCAGATCGTGGACAACTACCGCGACACCACGCCGATAAGCACTTTCGGCTCGCTCGTCGGCGGGGCGCTCTGAACGGCATTTGCGAAAGGAGGCGTGGGCATGGAGAAGGCGTTGATCTGGGCGGCGTGGATGGCGGGCGCGTATCTCGTCGGGGCGGTTCCCTTCGGCTACCTGATAGGCAGGATGCGCGGCGTGGACGTGCGCACCGTCGGCTCGCGCAACATAGGCGCGACGAACGTCTACAGGACGGTCGGGAAGAAGTGGGGGCTGCTCGCGTTCCTCTGCGACTTCCTGAAGGGGCTCGTCCCGGTAGCGCTCGCCAGGAGCTTCGGCGGAGACGTGCATCTCCCGCTCGCCGTGGGCCTCGTCGCGGTGGCGGGCCACATATTCACCTGCTTCATGGGCTTCAGGGGCGGGAAGGGGGTCGCGACCGGCTTCGGCGCGCTCCTCGGGCTTCTGCCGTGGATCGTCCTTGCGGCGTTCGGGATATTCGTGGTGACCGTGCTCGTGTCCCACTACATATCGCTCGGCAGCTGCCTTGCGGCGGCGTTTCTCGCCGTAGGGGTGTGGTTCCCGTGGCTCGGCGGGCCGGGATGGCGCAACCTGCCGCTCTGCCTCACGGTCACGGCCGTCGCGGTTTCCACCATCTGCAGGCACCGGGCGAACATCCGCCGTCTGATCGACGGCTGCGAGAACAGGATATACTGACGATGTCCGGCCGCTACCTGAGGTTCAAGGGGTTCAGGGACGTGCACGTGCACTTCCGCGACCCGGGCGCGCCGCAGGCCGAGACCCGGGCGACCGGCGCGGCGGCCGCGGCGGCGGGGGGCTTCGTGTGCGTCACCACGATGCCGAACACCTCCCCGGCGGGCGACAGCGCGCAGTGGATCCGGGAGCAGATAGAGGACGCGTCCCTCCCCGTCAGGATCGCGCCGGCGGCGTGCATCACGCGCGGGAGGCTCGGGCGCGAGGTGGCGGACCTCGAGCGTCTCGCCGAGGCGGGCGCGGTCGCGTTCACGGACGACGGCTCCTTCGTGTCCGACGCCGGCGTGATGCGCGAGGCGATGCGCCGCGCGGCGGCGCTCGGCAGGCCCGTGATGCAGCACGCCGTCGTGCCGTCGCTGCTCGCCGGCGGCGTGATCCGGGACTGCCGCGCCGCCCGCGAGCTCGGCCTTCCCGTGATGCCCCCGGAGGCGGAGGTGGAGGCGGTGCGCCGGGACATCGCGCTGTGCCGCGAGACCGGATGCGCCCTCCACATACAGCACGTGTCGTGCGCGGGGACCGTAGACCTGCTTCGCGAGGCCAGGAGGGAGGGCCTGCCGGTCACCGGCGAGGCGACGCCGCACCATCTGCTCTTCTCCTGCGACGACATCCCCGGGGACGACCCCAGCTGGAAGATGGCGCCGCCGCTTGGCTCGCGGGAGGACCGCGCGGCGATCCGCGAGGCCGTGGCGGACGGCACGATCGGGATCCTGGCGACGGATCACGCGCCGCACGCCGCGGAGGCGAAGCGCGGAGGGTTCGCCGCGGCGGCGAACGGCATCATCGGCCTCGAGACCGCCGTCGCCATCACCTACCACGTGATGGTCGAGGAGGAGGGCATGCCCGCCGACGAGTGGGCGAAGCGGTGGACCGATGGCCCGGCGCACCTGATCGGCGAGGAGCCCGACGGCGAGACCGTGATAGACCTCCAGGCCAACCGCGCCGTCGATCCCGCGTCCTTCAGGTCGCTCTCGCGGAACATGCCGTACGCCGGGCTGGCCTTCGCGGCGTGGCCTCTGGGCCGGGCGTAACTTTTCCCTTGCCTTCGGCGGGGCGTTGTGATACATTACGCGCCCATCTGCGACCGACTAAGGATTCGTTCCCTCTCGCGGTTTCTCCACCAGAGGTGGGATGCCTTCGTCTGTCGCGGCCGGATATGGCCAGCATGCGCGGCGAGGTAGCGGCTGCGTTGCAGGCGGCAGGGAAAGCAGCTTACCAGGAAACAAGGAACAGGAAAAGGAAAAATGATAGACAAGGCACAGGTTCGCAGCGAGTTCGGGCGTCACGATCGTGACACCGGGTCGTCGGAAGTCCAGATCGCGACGCTGACGAAGGAGATACTGGCGCTCACGGAGCACCTCAAGCAGAACAAGAAGGACCATTCCTCCCGCTATGGTCTGCTCCGCAAGGTCAACAACCGCCGCAAGCTCCTCAACTACCTCAAGCGCGAGGACGAGGCGAAGTACCGGGATCTCATCAAGAAGCTTGGCCTGCGCCGATAGGAAGGAACGCATACGATGGAAGGAACAAAGCAGTTCAAGGTCGCGATAGGCGGGCAGGATCTCGTCTTCGAGACCGGGCTCCTGGCCCAGCAGGCCGCCGGCGCGGTGACGTGCTCGTACGGCGACAGCACGGTGTTCACCGCCGTGACGAACACGGACACTCCTCGCGAGGGGATCGACTTCTTCCCGCTCCAGTGCGAGTACCGCGAGAAGTTCTACGCGGCGGGCAAGTTCCCGGGCGGCTTCTTCAAGCGCGAGG
>CAVERN010000089.1:0-7166 GCA_963618095.1 bacterium
GTATTTGCACTTGCCGATTGTTGGCTTCGGTTGTGCGGGCTCCGTCTCTGCACTTGGCTTCGTTTCCTCGGCAGTCTTTTCTCTGGCGGCGGCCGCCGCCTTGGCCATCATCTCGCGCTTCTGCGCGAAACGCATCCTTGCATGGGCGTTCCCGTAAGTGCGGTAGTACTGGTCGTGGCAGTCCGCGCAGATCTCACAGCGCGCGAAGTGCTGCAGGATTGGTGCGCCGCACACCACGCACGGCAGAACCGGCGTGTCGATGTGGTTGAAGTTGTGGCTGCGGCTTACCCGCCGCGTCTGCGCCGAGATGTTGGCCATCCGCTCCGCAACGAGCCGGTCGATTATCGGCTGCTTCTCTTCCTTCGTCATTTGCACTTCCTCCTGTCTCCCCATGTCATGAGAACCTTCACCATGTAGGCCGCGCCGCGCTTCGAATAGACGCCGTGCGGGTCCACTTCCGGGCAAGAGCCGTCGTGCATCCACCGCGCAAGCGCGTTGAGCGGGTCGCCCAGAAACTCCCACGCCGCCTTGGGCGTGTAGCAATACGCCCAGAGCCCGCCGTCCTCGCCGCGCACCAGCGCGTCCGCCACGCCCACGGCGAGCGCCGCCTGGCTGAACATCACCTCGCCGGCCTCGGCGACGTCGTGCTCCCTGCGGAACGAAAGCGCGTCGTTCCACGCCACGCGCAGAATCTCGTTCTCGCCCGCGTCCGACGGCGTGACCTTCGGCGCAACGCCGCGCAGGCACGAGACGAACACGCGCCGCGCCTTGGCAATCGTCTCGTCGGTGAGGTCTCCCTCGCCGCCGCCGTAGCGCAGAAGCGAGACGGCGGACCAGAGCCAGAGCCGACCGCCGCCCGGCGCGTTCATCCACCAGTTCACGCCGTCCGTGTAGGCGACCTCGCCGCGCGCGTTGCGCACCTGCCTGACCGTGCTACTCGTTTCCATGGCCGGCCTTCCCCTCTTCCTCTTGCGCTTCTAGTGAAGCCTCGTCGATGAAGCCCAGTTTCACGCGCATCGTGGGCGTGAGCGGGACCTTGCCCGCGATCACCGCGCGCGTCTCGTCGGGCGTGAGCCGGACAATCACGACCTCGCGTGCGCTATTCGCCCGCTCGCCCGCGTACATGATGCCGTGCGAGTAGAGCGGGTGTCCCTTGAATGTCGGGAACGCACGAATGTCTGCCCGCAGGCACGGCAGACTGCCGGCCCGCGCCATCTCGACCGCCGCGCGCATCGTCGTGTGTGCTGGCGCAAGCCATGCGTCCATCACCCGCGAGCGGATGAACGCAACGTCCGTGTCGGGGTCGAAGCCGTCAATCGTGGCGCAGAGGTGAGACCGCAGAATGTCGTTGATGTCGTCAATCCTGTTGGCCTCCGCGTCGGCCTCGCTGCGCGCGTCGCCCAGTTCGTCGCACACGGCGTTGAACGCATCCAGCGTCCCCGCCATTGGCAGGAGCACCACGCGCTCGAACTCCGTGAAGCGCGTGCGCGGCTCGAAGCCGTCGGGCGTGTGCGCGGACGAAAGGATGTCCATCATGTCCGCGAAGATGTCCGCGCGCCGCTCCTCGATGTAGCGCATCACGCTTTCGTTCCACGTCACGCCGTAGACCGGGCGGTCGAGGTTGATGAAGAACGAGCGGCTGGCGATGTCGGACGAGACGCTTGCGGCGTTGGCCGTGATGACATAGGTGAGGTCGTTGAGCCGCGTCTCGTCGCGCCGCGCATACGACGGGCGGCCGGTGATGGCCGTGGCCGTGACGAGTTCGGCGAACTTCTGGCTGTCAAGCACGCCCGTGAGGTTGTCGAGCAGAAGGATGCGGGACGAGCGTCCGACCGAGGAGACGATGCGGCGCACCACCTCGCCCTGGTCCGCCTTGAAGTCCTGCCGCGAGACGCGGATGGGCTCGCAGTCGTAGAGCCGGGCGAGCATCTCGACGAGCGTGGTCTTGCCCACGCCGCGCCCGTGCTTGGAGTCGATTACCCAGCACGGACGCTGGACGCCGCGACGGAAGTAGAGCGGCGCGGCCAGCAGGGCGCGGAGCATGATGCGCGAAGTCTCGCCGTCGGGCTTGAAGAAGTTGCACAGTCCCTCGAACGCCTCGTGTCCCGCCGTCGCCGCGTGGTCTTCGCCGCAGGTGTAGAAGGTGTCGTCGCGGCGCGGCCAGTCCGGCACGGACGAGACCTTCTCGTATCGGCGCGCCGCGCCGACGATGCGGGCGTAGAGTTCGCCCTTGCTCACCATGCTCGGCTCTGTCCCCCAGTCGACAAACTGCTTGGACTTCCAGCCCACCCACGCGAAGAACGCATCCTTGCTGTCGAGATACGTCAGCGTCCCCGTGTCGCGGTCCAGGTCGAACAGGGTAGACTCGCCCACGCGGCGCGGGAAGTGCAGGAAGCGGCAATGGATTTCGGCCACCAGTTCGGAGATGGGGCGCGGCACCTTTACGGTCTGTTCGCGCTGGACTTCCTCGCCCTTCTTGTTCCGCGCCGTCACCGTGCGCGTGTCGGCGCGGTAGTTGGAGAACGGCGTTTCGTTCGCCTTGCGTGCGCAGAAGAGCGCGTAGTCCTCATCAGACCACGCCGCCGCCTCCGGCGAGACGATGGGCGCGTCCTTCATCAGTTCCTCAAACGCCTCCTTCGTGCCGCCGTCCTCGTTCACCCAGTCGGTCACGTCGCCCTTGGCGCGCTTGGACGGGCAGACCACGCGCAGGGACTTGGCCGCCGTGGCCAGGGCGCGGAGCACGACGTGCGCGTGCTCCTCGCCCGCCTTGTCGTTGTCGCGGCAGACCACCACATCCTTCCCGCGCAGTTCCTCGGTGTAGGAATCGCGCCAGTTGGACGCGCCGCAGTTGCAGGTCGTGGCCGGCAGCCCCCACTTGATGAGCGTGTCCGCGTCCTTCTCGCCCTCGACGACAATCGCCCAGTCGGAGGCCGCCACGGCGGGAAGGTTGTAGAGGTGGAGTTCCGCGTCGCGCAGGGATGAAGCCCACGGCGTGCACTGGATGAACTCCTTGTGCCGCGACGGATGCTCCATGCGTATCACGAAATGGCACGGCGAGCCGGCCGCGTTCGTGTAGACGTATTTGCACGCCTCGTGGAAGCCGGCCGCGACGAGCGAGCGGTAGCGCGTGGACTGCTTGCGGTAGTCGAAGGGCAGGGCCTTCGGCGTGATCTTCGGCGTGAGGCCGAGCCACTTGCCGAGGTAGTCCTGAGACTGCTGGACCTGCTCCGGCCCGTCGCCGCCGAAGAGCGTCAGCGCGCACAGCGTGATGACCCCGCCCTTCTCCTTCTGCACATGGTCGAAGTATCCGTGCTCGTTCACGGCGACGTTGAAGCCGTCGCCACCGCGCCACTTCGCCTGTATGCGGTCGCCGCGCACCTCGTAGCCCATCGGCCCGAGCACCTCGCGGACGAAGCGCAGACAGCATCCGCGCGCATTGATGTCGTCGAATGAGTAAAAGTCCATTGCCTATTTCCCTTTGAAAATCTCCTGAAGCACCGTGCGGCGCGGGCGCGTGAACGAAATTGCGCGGGCGTATGCGCCGAGGTCGCCCACCACCACGCACTCCTTGCGGGCGCGCGTCACCGCCGTGTAGACCATCGGCCTGTCCAAAAGAACAAAGGCATCGCGCCGCTGGATGGCGAAAAGCACCCGCCGATACTGGGAGCCCTGCGCCTTGTGGACGGTGAGGCAGTAGGCCAGTTTCCAGTCCGCGACGCGCTTGCGGGAGATGAGCACATCCATCTTGCCCTTGCCCGTCGGCGCGTCGAGCCGCACCCACATCGCGCCGCCCGCGTCGATTGCCCGGCAGAAGCCGGTCGTCCCGTTCCACACGTCGAGGTCGGCGGCGTTCTTGGTGCAGATGACGCGGTCGCCCGGCGCGATTCTGTCCGTGCCGTCCGCGTTCGGATTGACGAGCCGCTTGATGTCGCGGTTGAGGGAGTTGACGGCGCACAGTTCGCCGTTCGCCCCGTTGCCGCACGTCAGCACGAGGTCGGCCGCGAAGTCCACGCGCCCCGACCGCACCTCGTCCAGCACGAAGTTATGCGCCGCCTCCGGCTCGCCGCGTGAGACGGCGGTGTATGCCTCGCCGTCGCTCACGATTGACGGCGGCGGCAGAACGCCTGCGCGGATGGCGGCGGCGGCCTCGAACACGGCCTCCTTGTTGCGGTAGCAATGGGTAAGCGTCCGCACCTTGTCGCCGCACAGGTCGATGAGGTCGTGGAACGGACGGCCCGCACCGACTGGCGGCAACTGCGCGTCGTCCCCAACGAGGATGAGGCGGTCGGGGTTGCGCTTGACGATCTCGGACATCAGCCACGACGGCACCATGCTCGCCTCGTCCAGCACGATCGTCTGCCCCGCCAGAGACTGCACCGCAAAGCGGCCCGTCTCGCCCTGCCAGCCGAGCATGGAATGGATTGTCGAAGCGGAGTGGCTCGTCGCCTCGCGCAGCCGCGCCGCCGCCTTGCCAGCGAACGAGCACAGCGTGACGTTCTTCTCTCCCAGCGTGTCGCAGATGGAGCGGATTAGAGATGTCTTGCCGCTTCCCGCGGGGCCGTTGATGATGGCGAAGCGGTTGCCGCACGCGAACGAGACGGCGGCGAGCTGCGTCCCGTCAAGGTCGAAGTCGCGGCCACGCGGCTGCCGAGCCCGCACTTCCGCGCCCTCGGCTTTGAGCATGGCGAAGTCGTGGATCGTCGTCTCCGCCTTCGCGTCCGCCGCCGTGGCGAGGGACTGCGTTTCGGCGAACGGCGCGAGCGCCCCGCACTTGAACATGGCCGCGCAGGTCTGCGCCACGATGTTGGGGTCGGAGTCGATTACGGCGGTGATGCGCGCGGACAGGTCGGCCCAGCGCACGATGGTGTCCTCCTGCGTGAGGTCGCCCATGCAGTAGTTGATGGCCGCGCGCACGCGCCGCTGGTCGTCGCGCCCGATCTTGAAGTATTCGCGAACGCGCCTGTCCGCCTCGGCAAATCCGTAGTGCGGCAGTTGCGCAAGGGAATACGGGTCGTCCTTCACCTGCGTGATTGTCGACGCGCCCCACTTCTCAAACGCCGCCTCGGCCATCGTCATGGTGAGCCCGATAGACAGCAGCCAGGCAATCGCCTTGGCCTTCTCGCTGCCCATCTGAACCATGATGATGGTCTTGCGGAACGCCTCGACAAGGCGCGGCGTGATGCCGCTCATGCTCGTGTCGAGGTTGCGCCAGTCGTTCCCCCACCGCTGCCAGATGCGCTCCTCGGTGGCGGGGCCGAAGCCCGGTGTCATGGCGCAGACGTATTTCAGGAGCGCGCGCTCGTCTACTGGAACGTAGACGGACGCATGGACAAAATTGAACTCAGGCTTGCCGTTGTATTTGGAGACCGACCACGAGCCGTCGAGCACCAGCCGCTCCCCCGCGACGGGAGTATGCGTGAGCCACCCCTTGCATACGCCGACGTCGCACCCGAAGATGTAGAACCGCGCCACGCCCTGCGGCTGGTCGGCCAGCGCGTCCCCCTTCGGGAAGATGACCCGCTTCACGGTCGCGGCAATCTGCTTGCGCTCATTCGTCATCGTCGTCCCCCTCGTGCAGAAGCCGGTCGCGCTGGAAGAGAAGCGCGGTGGCAAGCATGGCCGCCTCGGCCGGTCCGTCCGCGAAGCGCACCGACCCGCCCAGCATCTCGATCTCCCCAATCCTCTTGAGAAGGAAGCCGGGCGTGGCCTTGGGATGGTCGTGCGGCGGCGGCAGTATCTCGCCGTTCGCCGTGGTGGAAAAGAGAATGTCGGAGAAGCGGGCCTCCACGATGACGGGGAGGTTGAAGCCGGCCTCGCGGGCGCGGAACAGTTCGCGCTTGAACCGCTCCCACCCGGTCGAGACCGTCCCCACGAAGTCGTTGAGAGACTTGCGCTCGACGGCAAAGCCGCCGTCGCCAGTCACGCAGTAGTCGCCCGTGCGCACCGTCCCCATGCTCGCCTGAACGAGCGTGGGGTCGAAGTGCCACGGCGTCTGCTCGCGCCTGTCTATCGTGACTTCAAGCACCGCTTGCTCCCGATGTTCAGAACGGCATCGCGCCGCCGTTGTCAAACGGGTTGGCCGTCGGCGCGGCGGCGGGCGCGGCGCCCGCAGTCTGCCCCATCATCTGACGGAGAATCGCGTTCGCCGCGTTGGCGTCCACCTTCTCGATCTGACGGGCCGCGGACAGATACCACGCGGGGCCGTTCTTCAGCGGCTGCCCCATCTTGTCGGTCGTGCGGTAGTTGAGGCGCACGGCACGGCTCTGCAACTGCGTCGCCAGCGAGGTGAGGTCGCCGCCCTGGAAGCCGAGCGAGCGAAGCCGCTCCATGGTCTGCTGCCAGAAGGGCTTGGTCGTGTCGCCATACTTCGGGTAGTTGGCGGACAGCTCAAGGTAAATCTTGACCGTCTCCTCCATCAGCTTGTGCGCCTCGTCGTAGACGTTGCACTCCAGTTCAACTTCGAGCGAGCTCTCGCCGGGCTTGGCGAAGCGGCTCTTGATGATGTTGGCAGTCAAGATGCTGCCGTCGTAGTAGCCTTCTTTGAGGTTCATCGTTGCTTACTCCTTGTGTGTTTACCTAGCGGCCCTGCACCTGCATGGTCGCGAAGATGCGAAGCCCGGCCACCTGCACCTGCTCGGCGCGGTAGCCGTCAGCCTTTCGTGCGGCGAGGAACGCGCGCACCTTGCGCTCGTCCACCGACATCAGTTCACGCGGCACGCTCGCCGCGTCCGTGATTTCGTAGTCCCACCGCTCCACGATGCGGTTGCTGGAAGTGCGCGGCATCGTGGTGACGACGGGCGACGGCGTGAACACGGGCGTGGCGGCGGCGGAATCGTCCCCGCCGTTGAACCCGAAGGGGTCGGCCTCGGCCTGCGCGGCGGCGGCCTCGGCGGCCTCCTGCTCGCGCCGTTCCTGTTCGGCGCGCTCGGCGGCAATCTTCGCCGCGACCTCGGTGGCATACGCGGAGGTCATCCGCTTCAGACGTTCGAGCTGCTCGGCGAGCGGCCTGGCCAGCCGCTTCTCCTGTGCCATGATGGACTTCTTCGCGTCGTCGAGCGGCGCGGTCACGGACTTGCGCGCGGCCTCCAGTTTCTTGATGGCCTTGGAAATGGCGGTCTGCACCGCGCCCGCGTCCTCCAACTGGCCGTCCGTCCGCACCTCGGTGA
>CAVERN010000090.1:0-7153 GCA_963618095.1 bacterium
TCGCGCAGGCGCTCGCCGGCGACGGCGCGGCGACGATCAACTACCACGGCGCGACCTTCGCCGAGATCGATTCGCTCGCGAAGGCGGCGGTCATGGCGCGGCCAAAAGCTCGCGCGCTCGGGGAGAGGCCAAAAGCTCGCGCTTTCGGCACAGAACAGGCTGGCGGCGCGGCGCTTCGCGATCTGGCCGGCGCGCCCTGCTCTGCGCCCAAAGCGCCCTGCTCTGCGCCCGAAGCGGCTTGTTCTGTGCCCGAAGCGGCTTGTTCTGTGCCCGAAGCGCCCTGTTCTGCGCCCGAAGCGCCCTGCTCTGTGCCCGAAGCGCCCTGTTCTGTGCCCGAAGCGGCTTGTTCTGTGCCCGAAGCGCAAGCTTCGGGGAAAGAAAAGGATACACGAAGATGAAGGCTACTACGATACACGTCGCGCTCGCGGCCGACGACAACTATTTCAAGGGACTGATCGTCACGGCGTGGTCGATCGCGGCAAACTGCGATCCCGCGCGGCACGTAACGATCCATGTGCTTGACGGCGGAATCGCCGACGCGCATTGGAGCGAGCTTGCCGCAGCCATTCGGCCATTCAACTGCGCGCTCGACCGAATCAAGGTCGACCAGGGCGCCGCATTGGCCGATTTCGGCGAATGGCATGGCGATAGCAAGATGGCCTACGCGCGGCTTCTGCTGCCTTCGCTCTTGCAGGATGTCGAGCACGTAGTCTACTCCGACGTGGATTTTGTCTGGCTGGGCGACATCTCTAAACTTTGGGACTTGGCGGATGCAGATCTCATCCTGCAATATGTCCCCGAGAGAACGCCGGGGCGCGAGGTCGGCGGAGAGGAGCGCCGCTGGGTCGAGAGCCACGGCTTCACGCTGACGCCAGGGAAATACTTCTGCACGGGCATGCTCCTCATGAACCTGCGTCGTTTCCGGGAGGAGCGCCTTCACGTCAAGGTGATGGATTTTCTTCTGGAGAATGGCGGCTCCGCGCCCTTTGCCGATCAGACGGCCCTGAACATCTTCATGGACAAGCGCTCAGACACGGGCGAGCTCCCGCAGAACTGGCAGGCGGAGACGGGCAATCTCCAGGAATGCTGCAGGGACGTTGACCTCGCCATCCATTATCCGAGCGATGCGCCCTGGAAGTCGCTTCACAAGGCAAACCATCTGCTGACCGAGCCGCACGTCCTCTGGCATACGATCTACGCGCACATCTACCGCACGACCGTCTGGCGCTCGTTGCGGGAGTGCAATTCGGCGCTCGATATCCTGTTCTGCCGCGGGCTCTATCTGCTGACCTCGAACTTCGGCGCCTTCCGTGCCCTGATACGCCTCTACCTTCGCGTGACCGGGCGTGCGGACGGCATTCCCTGGGTCGAGCCGTATCTCCACAGGATCACGTTTGCGCGATTCCCAAGGTTCTGATGTCCGAGGCCAGGCCTCCCCCGCGGGCATCCTCCCCACGACCATCCTCCTCATGCCGCTCTCCTCCTTAAATGGTGACGGTGATACCATTGCGCACCACCCCGGTCAACCGCGAGAAGGATTTCTGCTATACTACACCGCAATTCAGGACAACCGAGGAATCGCAACATGAAGAAAAGCCGCACTCTACTTTCCGTCGCGCTGTGCGCCGCCGTCGGCGCGCTCGCGGCGGGCTGCCACAGCCCGCGCCCGCACCACAGGAATCCGCCGCCGCGCCACGCGCCCGCAGCACAGCCGCACAGAGGCCCCAGGCCAGCGCCCGCCGCCCAGCCGCACAGAGGCCCCAGGCCAGCGCCAGCCGCCCAGCCGCACAGGAACTCCAGGCCGGCGCCAGCCAAGGCGCAGAAGGCTCCGCGCCCGGAGGCAAGGCCGGCGGCGAAGGCGCACGGCGGCGCCGGGCCCGCGCCCGCCAGGGCGCAGAAGGCGAAGCCGCAGACGGCGACGCGTCAGAAGGCAAGGCAGCCGAAGGGCAAGGGCGGCGGCCGGGCGCGATAGCGAAGCGCGCAGCGGCATTCCGAGACATGGACGCAAGGACGGCAAAGGCCTGGTTCCTTCTCTTCAGGCCCTGGAGCTACGCGGCGACGCTCGTTCCATTCCTCGTCGGCGCCGCGCTCGCGGAGCCGTCCCACGGAATGCTGCGCTGGTGGGTCGGCCTCGCCGCAGGGCTCCTCTTCCAGGCGACGGTCAACCTGCTGAACACCTGGGGAGACGAGCGTTCGGGAGTGGATGGCGCGCAGGGCGCAATCCGCACCACCCCGCAGGTGCACGACGGGCTGGTCTCGATGGGGGAGGTCCTCGCCGCCGCGGCCATCTGCGCCGCCGGGGCGGCGACTCTCGGCACTGCGCTGTGCCTCTACCGGGAGGCTGGCGCCTGGCGCGTCTCGTGGCCTCTGCTCGCCATCGGGGTGATCGGCCTCCTCGGGGCGACAAACTACTCCACGGGGGTCAGGTTCAAATACGCCGGGCTCGGCGTCCCGTTCGTGGCGTTCCTCATGGGGCCCCTTGAGATCGCCGCCGCGATATGCATCCTGCGCCCGGCGGACGCAGCCGAGCTCCTCACGCCGTCCGCGGCGTTCATGTCCATCCCGGTCGCGTCGCTCGTCTGCGTGATAATGCACGGCAACGACATGCGCGACATCCAGAGCGACCGCGCGGCCGGGATACGCACGTGCGCGTCCATGGCCGGGCCGAGGCTGGCTCTCGCGACGTACTGGCTGTGCCACCTGGCGCCGTACGCCGCATGCGCGGCCCTGGCCTGCCGTCACGGCCGCATGATGCTGCTGCCGTTCCTGGCAGTCCCGCTCACGCGCAGGACTCTCGTCCGCGCGTCCAGGACGTATCTCGAGGACCCGCAGCGCCCGCGCTGGATCCGCCTGGAGCGGGCCTCGGGCGCGATACACCTCGTGTTCGGCTCGCTGTACGCGCTCGCGCTGCGCCTCTCGGCCTGACGGCGTTCCTACGCCACGACGACGCCCGAAAGCGCGACGTCGTGGCCTTCGGACGGAAGGTCCTCCACCACCTGGAACGGATAGGCGACCCCAAGCGCCTTCGCCGACGCGGATGCGCGGGCGAGCAGCCTGTCGTACCAGCCGCCGCCGTATCCGAGGCGCCGTCCATCCACGGTGAAGGCGAGCCCGGGGACGATCCACACCCCCGGGACGGACGGATCGGCCTCGTCGCCGCCGGGCGGCGGCTCCAGCACGCCCATCGGGCCCGCGACGGGCGCGACGCCCGGGGCGTGCCTCCTGAGGACGTACGATTCGCCGTCCCACGCCGGGGCATACACCGCGCACCCCTCCGCCCACAGCCGGCATATCAGCGGCGCGAGGTCTATCTCCCGCGACGTCGCAAGATACACGGCGAACGGCTTCCCGGCGGCGATGGCGGAGCGCACGTCCGCGCGCGCGAGGATCCTGGCGCAGACCGCCCCGGAGTACGCCCCGCGCGCGGCCTCGCCGACGCCGCGCCGGAGAGCCCCCATCCGCCTGCGGATCTCGCTCTTGCCGTCCATGGCCGCGACTCCGTTCCGGCTGACGCTCACATCCGCGTGTAGCGGGGGCCGTCCCCTCCCTGCGGGAAGGTCCACTCTACGTTCCCCATCGGGCACTTGATGCGGCACGTCTTGCAGTGGAGGCAGTTCGAGAAGTCCATCTCAAGGCTGCCGCCCTCCATGCGGTAGACCTCGGCCGGGCAGAACCTGGTGCACGGCGCGCCGAACCTGTCGCGGCACTCCGCGCACCTGGCGGAGTCGAGCACCTTCAGGTGGCACGGCTGGTCCTCCTCGTGGATGGTGCCGCTCATGAACACGTCGGTGAGCCTGTCGGGCATGAGCGCGGCGTCGCCAGGGGCGCACGGCGCCGAGGCGGCCGGCACGGGGCCCGCGAGCTCCTCCGTCGCGGCGGCGTCCCCCTCCGAAAGGCCGGGCACGCGGAAGCACGGGAACGCCCCGCGCGTGATCCAGGCGAGCCCCGCCGCCGCCACGCCGAGCGGAAGCCCGTAGCGGAACGAGGCGCGGACGTTCCGCACGCGCCACATCTCGCGGAGCCCCGGGGTCTCCCGGAGCAGCTGCGCGTAGCTCTTCCCCGTGAGGACGCTCTCCGCCGCCGCGCATCCGCTCTGGAGCGCGATGTGCACGCCCTTGATGCGGAGGGAGTCGAGCAGACCCGCGCCGTCGCCAACGATCATCACGCCCGGGGCCTCCACCTTCGGGATCGAGTAGAAGCCGCCCTCCGGGATCACCTTGGCCCCGTACGCCACCGTCTTGCCGCCCCTTATGTGCCGCATCACGGCGGACGAGGACTTGAACTGCCGGAAGAGCTCGAACGGCTCCGCCTCCGCGCGGGCGTAGTCAAGCGCGTACGCATAGCCCACCATCACCTGCGTCTCCGAGACGTGGTAGACGAATCCGCCGCCGTACGTCATGAAGTCGCTCGGCCAGCCGAACGTGTGCATCACCTCGCCGGCGGTCTGCGTCCCGGCCGGCACCTCCACGAGCTCCTTGATCGCGAGCGCGTACGACTGCGGACGTGCCCCGCCGAGCCCGCGCTCCGCGATCAGCCGCTCCGTCAGGATCCCGCACCCGCCCTCGGCCAGGATCGTAGTCCTGGCGCGCACCTCCTCGGACGGAAGGTAGTTGGGCTTCCTCCGCCCCTCCTTGTCGACCCCCTTCTCGCCCGTGCGCGCGCCGACCACTACGCCGTTCTCCTCGACGAGCGAGGTGGCGGCGTAGCCCGTGTAGATCTCCGCGCCTTCGCTCCGGGCGATGCCGGCGAGATGCTGCACCACCTTCGTGAGCGAACCCACGGGGTACCCCTTCGAGCTCATCATCGACGGCACCCACGGTATCCTCACGGACATCCCGCGCGAGAGCAGCGTGCGGAAGCTCTCCCGGACGACATGCGCCTCGACCGGGAGCCCGGCGATCTCCTCGTCGGAGAGGAGCCCGGCGAACCCCGAGGGGTCGATGATCGCGCCGGAGAGCACGTGCGAGCCGACGCTCCTGCCCTTGTCGAGCACGACGACGCGCGGGAGAGCCCCGTCGCCCCTCGCCTTGGCCTTGCGCCTGAGGGCAATTGCCGCCGCGAGCCCCGCCGGGCCCGCGCCTACGACCAGCACGTCTGTTTCGATCATGGCATTCCTCTACTGAAGTTGAAAGGGCGATTATATCAGATTCTCGGCGTCCGCCCGCCCCCCCCCCCGCGGCGGCGGCCTCGTAGCCCCGGCCGGTGCGAGGGACGGGCAGCGAGCAGGGCTATCCCATTGCGTAGTCGATGGAGGAGCCGCCGATGGACTCGCGCAGGATCGAGTCCCCGGGGATCGCGGAGAGATCCGACACGCCGCGCACGGTGTCGAGGACGGCGAGGAGCCGGCGGATCTCCGTGTCCTCGCGCCCCCCGAGGTACGGCACGGCGCGGAGCACGGGCTCGAGGATCGGCTTCATCACGGCGATCTCGTAGTCGAGGGAGGTGTTCACCACGAAGTCCGCGAACCCGCGATACGGGTTTATCCAGCGCGCCTCGCCGGCGGACACCTTCTCCCACATGAGCAGGGTCTTCTCGGGCGGCATGTCGCGGTACGTCCTGTCGCGCACTATGCGGCGCATCAGCCGCGTGTCCTCGTAGTAGAGCCAGCCGCCGAGATCCGCCTCGAGCTGCGTGAGCGTGTTCACGTAGACCCGGTACTTGAGGTCGTCCCCGATCCCCTCGGCGAGAGCCGGGTTGAGGGCGTGTATGCCCTCGAGCACCACCACCGCGTTCGGGCTCGGGACGAAGTCCTCCGGGGCGTCGTACCCCTCGTGCCTCGCGAAGTCGAACCGGCGGCGGCGGAACGGCGTCGCGGAGAAGATCCTCAGCAGGTCCTCCCGCAGGCGCGCCCGGTCGACGGCGCCGAAGTGCTCGTAGTCGAGGCCGCCGTCCGCATCGCGCGGATTGAGCGCGTCGCCGACGAAGTAGTCGTCCGTGGATATGCGCATCGCGCACACGCCGTTCTCCCGGAGAGCGCGGCACAGCCGCGTGGCGGTGGTCGTCTTCCCCGCCGCGGACGGGCCCGCGACGAGCACGAGGCGCACCTGCGGGGCGCGGGCCGCCACCAGCTCGGCGGCGCGCGCTATGCGGCCTGAGTGCAGGGCCTCGCCGCGGCGGACGACCGAGGCGAAGGCGCCGCGGGCGATCTCGCCGTTCAGCTCGGAGACCGCGCGGAGATGCGACGCGGCGGCGGTCATCCCGCGAACTCCTCCGATGTCTTCCTGCCGCCGTCCAGCAGCGGATGGCGGTGCGCCCACACCGCCTGGCGGGCGACCCCGAGCAGGAGCGCGGCGTCGTCCTTCGTCACCACGCCGCGCGAGAACACGCGGTGTATGCCCTGCATCATGTGGTCGGCCTTCTTCTCGTCCATGTAGCCGATGTCCTCGAGCATCTCCCGCCACATCTTCACCAGCTGCATCTTCTGCCCCTGGGGGGCGGGCGGCGCCTTCTCCGACGGCGGACGGTACCGCCCCGACGCCGTGAAGAGCTCGTAGCACGTCACGAGCACCGCCTGGGAGAGGTTTATGGAGGTGTAGCCCTCGTCCACCGGGATGCGCACCAGGTGCGTGCACTGCGCGACCTCCTCGTTCAGGAGCCCCTTGTCCTCGCGGCCGAAGACCACCGCCACGGGCCCGGTCCCGGCGAGCGAGAGGATGTCGGGCGCGCAGTCGCGCGGGGCGCGCACGTGCTGGCGGTAGAGCCCGCCGCGAGCCGTGGTGCCGACCACCGCGACGCAGTCCGCGACCGCCTCCTCGAACGTGGCGAACTCCTCGCGCCCGTCCATCACGTCCGTGGCGTGCACCGCCATGCGCCTCCCCTCGTCCCAGCCGTTCTGGAGGTTCGGGGCGGCAAGGCGCAGATGCCTCACGCCCATGTTCGCCATCGCCCGGCACGCGCTTCCCACGTTGCCGGTGTAGAGCGTGCCCACGAGCACCACGCGTATGTTGTCAAGCGGATTCATCCCCCGTCTCCGTCCCGGACGCCACCCCGCCGATGGCGTCACATCCTGTAGAACTCCTCCCAGCCCGGACGGGGCTCGCCGCCGGAGAGCAGCGCGTTGGCGCGGTCGCTGCCGACGAAGCGCTTCGCGACGGGGTCGAAGTCGAGCGCCCCCTCCCCGAGCCGCACCGCGAGCGCGCCGAGCGCGCATATC
>CAVERN010000091.1:0-7129 GCA_963618095.1 bacterium
CGTTGATCGGGCAGTGGAGCGGACGCGGCGTGACGGAGTAGACGACGTCGCACGCGTCGCTGTCGCACAGGCCCTTCCACGCCTCCTCGTCGCCGTTGCGGCTCCATTCCCTCGCCGGCGGGCGTCCGAGCGCCTTCAGGCACTTCTGCGTCGCGTCCAGACGCGCGGGGTTGATGTCCGAGATCGCCGTGACCCGGCAGCCTTCAAGAAATCTCTTCTGCTCTTCTCCATCTCGACTCTCCCCCACTTCAGAAGCCACCAGCCCGGCGAAGCCGCCGGAGGGCCAGGGCTATCGCCTGTCGTAGGTGTCGCGCACCTCCTCCCACGTGCGCGAGGAGAAGAAGCCCGATATCGCCGCATCGTACTCGGCCGTGTGCGCGAACGCCTTCTTCATCAGCCTGAAGCGCGTGGAGAGGCAGAGCGAGCCGGCGCTGGACGCGAGCTCCTCGGCTATGCAGCCGTAGTCGAGCGGGTCCGTTACGGACGCGACGCGCAGGTAGTTCTTCGCCGAGGCGCGCACCATGCACGGGCCGCCGATGTCGATGTTCGTGCGCGCCATCTCCGGGGTGACGCCGGGCCTGGCCACGGTCTCCCGGAACGGGTACAGGTTCACCACGACCATGTCGATCGGGCTGGCGGAGAGACGGCGCATGTCGGCCTGGTGCGCGTCGTTGTACGTCTCGGAGAGAAGCCCGAGGTAGATCTTGAAGTCGAGCGTCTTCACGAGCCCGCCCTGCATCTCCGGCTGGCCGGTGTAGTCGCTCACCGCCACGAGCGTGCCGGCGGCGGAGTCGCCGAGGATCTCCCTCACCTTCGCGTACGTGCCGCCCGTCGAGAATATCCTCACGCCGGGGCACGCCCGCACGAGGCGCGGCACGAAGTCCTCAAGGCCGGACTTGTCGGAGACGGACATGAGGACGTTCCTCACGGTCACGCGGTCGTCGATGTTCTTCACGATGTTGAGAGCCATGTCATGCATCCTTTCTGCTTGTTGGGGCGATTATACCACAAGACCCTCGCCAAGGCGCCTCACTTCGCGAGGGAGGCCACGAAGTCCGCCATGCGAGAGGCGGCGACGCGGAGCTTCTCCATCGACGTCGCGTAGCTCATGCGCACGAACCCCTCGCCGCAGCGGCCGAACGCGCTCCCCGGCACGCAGGCGACCGAGCGCTCGTTGAGCAGCCGCAGGCAGAAGTCCTCGGACGACAGGCCGGTGCCGCGCACGTCGGCGAACACGTAGAACGCGCCCTTCGGGAGGAGCGTCCTCAGCCCCATGCGGTTGAGCTCGCCCACCAGGAAGTCGCGCCGGCGGCGGTACTCCTCGCGCATCCTCGAGACGTCCCCGTCGCCGTTGTCCATCGCCTCCGCCCCGGCCGCCTGGCTCGACGTGGGCGCGCTCATTATGCCGTACTGGTGGATCTTCATCATGTTGTCGATGATCCGGGCGGGGCCGCATGCGTAGCCGAGGCGGAAGCCGGTCATCGCCCAGCTCTTCGAGAAGCCGTTGAGCAGCACCAGGTTGTCCTTCAGCTCGGGCAGGGACGCGAAGCTCAGCGGCTTCACCCCGTACACGAGCTCGGAGTAGACCTCGTCCGCGAGCAGCAGGATGTCGCGCTCCAGCACGAAGCGCGCTATGGCCCTCATGTCGCGGAGGGACAGCGTCGCCCCGGTGGGGTTGCACGGGAAGTTCAGCAGCAGCGCCTTCGTGCGGCCGGTCACCTTCGCCTCGAGGGCCTCGACCGTCAGGCGGAAGGAGTCCCCCACGCTCGTCTCCGCGCACACGGGCACGCCGTGCGCGAGGCGGATCGTGGGGGCGTACGACACGAAGCAGGGCTCGTGGTAGATCACCTCGTCCCCAGGCTCTACGACCGCGCGCATCGCCAGGTCGATCGCCTCGGAGACGCCCACCGTCACGAGCGTCTCGCTCCTCCAGTCGAAGCGCGCGCCGAAGCGGCGCCCGAGGTAGCGGCATATCGCCTGCCGCAGCTCCGGGGTGCCGAGGTTGGACGTGTAGTGCGTGCCGCCGTCCTCGATGCAGGTCACCGCCGCCCGCGATATGTGCCAGGGAGTGTCGAAGTCCGGCTCGCCGACGCCGAGGGACACTACGTCCCTGCGCTGTGCGACGATGTCGAAGAACTTGCGTATGCCGCTCTTCGGGAGGACGGCCACGTGCCTGGCTGTGAAGTCCCGCGCCATCAGACCACCGGCAGGCGGCGGTCGTCCTCGAACGAGTACTCGCCGCTCGCCTTGTACGTCTTGAGCATGAAGTGCGTGGCGGTGGACAGCACGCCGTCGATCGTCGAGAGCTCCGACGAGACGAACTCCGCGACGTCCTGCAGCGACGACCCGCTCACGAACACGAGCAGGTCGTACGCCCCGCTCATGAGGAAGCACGCGTCGACCTGCGCGTACTTCGAGACCCTGCTCGCTATCTTGCCGAACCCCGTGTCGCGCTGCGGCGTGATCTTGAGCTCGATCACCGCGCGCACCGCCCCGCGGTCGCATCCCCTCTTCTTCTTCATCTCTACACCCCTTTCTCGTTCCCGGAAGCCGCCTCGCCCGCTCGCGCCGCCCCCTGCCGGTTCAGGAAGTCCGCCGTGGTGCGCACCACGACCGGCGAAAGCATCATGAGGGCGATGAGGTTCGGGAAGGCCATGAGCCCGTTGGCTATGTCCGCGATGCCCCATATCAGCGAGAGCGAGAGGTATGGGCCGGCGGCCACCATCGCGACGAAGAGCAGGCGGTAGGCCCGTATCACGCCCCGGCGATGCATGCCCACGAGGTACTCGAGGCACTTCTCGGAGTAGAAGTCCCAGCCCAGTATCGTGGTGAACGCGAAGAACGAGAGCGCGCACATGATGAACAGGGGCACGACCGACTGCGCCCCCGGGATGAACGACAGGCCGCGGGAGAACGCCTCCATCGTGAGGTGCACGCCCTCCAGCCCCCTGGACGGAGCCCAGGCGTCCGAGATGACGATCGTCAGGCCGGTCATCGTGCATATCACTATCGTGTCGATGAACGTGCCGGTCATCGACACGAGGCCCTGCTTCGCGGGCTCGCTCGTCCTTGCCGCGGCCGCCGCTATCGGCTCGGACCCCAGGCCCGCCTCGTTCGAGAATATCCCGCGCGCGATCCCCTTCTGCATCGCCATGAACATGGTCCCGACCGCCCCGCCGGTCACCGCCGCCGGGTCGAACGCCGCCCGGACTATCAGCGCAATGGCCCCGGGGATGCGCTCGACGTTCCCGAACACCACCAGGAGGCACACCGCCACGTAGGATATGGCCATGAACGGGACGATCACCATCGACACCTTCGCGATGCGCCTGAGCCCCCCGATCACGACGAGCGCGGTGCACGCCGTCACCACCGCCCCGGCGACCATCGCCGCCACGGACACCGTCCCCCCGAACACCGCCACGCCGGTGGCGGGGTCCGCCGGGCTGAACCCGGGGTCGAAGAACCGCTGCACGGCGGACGAGATGCCGTTCACCTGCGTGAGGGTCCCTATGCCGAGCAGCCCCGCGCCGATGCCGAACACCGCGAAGAGCGCGGCGAGCGGCTTCCACCTCGGGCCGAGCCCGCGCTCGATGTAGTAGAACGGGCCGCCGAGGACCCGTCCGTCCGGCTCCACGCGGCGGTACTTGACGGCGAGCAGCCCCTCCGCGTACTTGGTGGCCATGCCGAAGAACGCCGCCACCTCCATCCAGAAGAGCGCCCCCGGCCCGCCCGTGGTGATGGCGGTGGCCACGCCCACGATGTTCCCCGTGCCGATCGTCGCGGAAAGCGCGGTGCACAGCGCGCCGAACGCCGACACCTCGCCGTGATGCCCCTCCCCGCTGTGGAACATGTAGCGGAAGGCGTTCGCGAGGTTCGCGACGTGCCGGAACCTGAGCATCACGGAGAGCGCCACGCCCGTCACCAGGATGGAGGCGATCAGCGGCACCCCCCACACGAGGCCTGAAATCCTGTCCACTATCAACGTCGCAGTCTCGAGCATGCTTCACCCCATCCGCACGGCCTCAGATCTCCCAGCCGCCCACGCCGAACGTGCGGCACGCCTCGGAGACGAGTATCGCCAGCACGAGAAGCGGCGCGAGATACCTTATCATCACCACGTACAGGCGGCCGAACCGCACCGGGCTGCCGTCCCGCCGGCATTCGGCGAGGATGCGCCTGGGACCGAGCGTCCACCCGACGAACAAGCACGTGAGCGCGGCCACCACCGGCGTGAGCACGTTCATGGCGCCGTCGAAGAAATCGAGCGCGGGCATCCCGAACGGCCTGAACGACGCCCAGCGGCCGTAGCCGAACGCGGAGAGCGAGCCCACGCCCACGGTCCAGGCGCAGATCGCCGCGACCGAGGCGCGCCGCCCTACGCCGAAGAAGTCGCACACCGCCGCCACGCAGGCCTCGGTCATCGATATCGCGCTCGTCAGCGCGGCGAACAGCACGAGCAGGAAGAAGCACAGGCCCACCCACCCGCCGGCGGCGCCGAGCGACGCGAACACCTTCGGGAGCGTGACGAACATCAGGTTCGGGCCCGCGTCCACCGCGACGCGCCCGTCGCCGCCCGCCGAGAAGATGACGACCACCGGGATTATCATGAACCCCGCGACCACGGCGACGAACGTATCCGCCGCGACGATCCTCAGGGACGCCTTCGACACCGGGTCGCACCTGCGCATGTAGCTGCCGTACGTTATCATGATCCCCATCGCGAGCGAGAGCGAGTAGAACATCTGCCCCATCGCGCCGAGCACCACCTTGCCGATCCCGTCGCAGGCGGAGAAGTCCGGCACCAGGTAGTACCTTATGCCCCTCCACGCGCCGGGGAGCGTCGCGACGTACGCCGCCAGGCCCACCGCCATGAGCAGAAGCAGAGGCATCATCACGAGGTTCGCCTTCTCGATGCCGTTCCTGACGCCCAGGAGGATTATCGCGCAGGACGCCACCGTGAAGCCGGCCATGCACGCGAACGGCTCCCACGGCGCGGCGACGAAGGCGTCGAAGAACGCCCTGGGCGACTCGAGGGCGCCGCCGCCCCCGACCGCGAGATGCGCGTAGGCCGCGAAGTACTTCACCACCCATCCGCCGATCACGTTGTAGTACGGCAGGATGAACAGCGGCACGACCGTGGCCATTACGCCGAGGAAGTTCCACCGGGGGTGCCCGAGCGCCCGGAACGCCGTGAGCTGGCTCTGCCTCGCGTAACGCCCAAGCGCGATCTCGGTGACGAGCAGCGTCACGCCGAGCGTCAGCGAAAGCGCGAGGTACACGGCGATGAACACGCCTCCTCCGTACTTCGCCGCCAGGTACGGGAACCGCCACAGGTTCCCAAGCCCGATGGCCGAGGCCGCCGCCGCGAGGACGAACGCCAAGGACCCGGACCAGCTCGCTCTGCCGCCACCCTTCATCGCCTCGGCCACTATCCCTCCCCGGAGATCGCGTCGATGCCGGCGGTGGTCCCGAACACTATCAGCTTGTCTCCGTCCTCGAACCTGTCGCCCGGATTGGGGATCAGCATCTGGAGGGGCCTGCGCTCGCTCTTCGGGTCGGGACGGCGTATGCACAGCACCGTCACGCCGTTGCGCTTGCGGATGTCCGCCTCCGCAAGGGTCCTGCCCACGCAGGCGCGCGGCACGTCTATCTCGGCGAGCGAGATCCCCTTCGAGATCTCAAGAAGGTCGTAGGCGTTGTGGTCGGTGATGTTGCGCGCAAGCCGCCGGGCACTGTCCCGGTCGGGATACACCACGTGATCCGCGCCGAGCTTCTCCAGGATCTTCCCGTGGATCTCGCTCGTCGCCTTCGATATCACGGACTTCACGCCGATCTCCCTGCAGTTCGCGGTCACGAGCATGGAGGCCTCCATGTTGGACCCTATCGCCACCACGACCAGGTCGCACTCGGCGATGCCCGCCGCCTCAAGCGCGCTCGCGCTCGTGGCGTCGCACTGCACGGCCCACGTCGCCTTCTTCAGCGCGCCCTGCACCAGGGCGCTGTTGCGGTCGACCAGCAGCACCTCGGTGCCCGTGTCGGACAGCGCCTCTGCAAGCGAAAGGCCGAACCTGCCGGCCCCTATTATGCCAACCCTCTTCATCTTGCGATTCACGACTAACGGGCGCGCATTTTACCACAAGCGCCGCCAAGATCCAAATCAGGCCCCTTCAGGCGACCCTCCATCACCTGCCAGAAGCGGTCGGCGATCATCCGCATGCCGATGTCGCCGGGATGGTTGTAGCGGCCATGCGCCTCCCTGCTCGCCTGGATGTCGCGCATGTCCACGAACGCGCAGCCGCGGGCCTTGGCTACGGCGACCTTCTCGGCGTCGAGCTTCGGGCGGACGTAGAAGCCCTGCGACATCAGCACGAACGCCTTCCTGTCGGGATCGACGTAGTCGAGGAACGTCTCCAGCGCGGCGCCGAACGTCCGCGCCGGCGGCGGCGTCATCGTGCCCGCGTCGTAGTCCTTCGGCACGTTCGCGCCGAAGAAGAGCACTATCACGTCGGGACGGAACTCGCGCGCCCACCTGAATCTCCTCTCGCACGACCAGTCCGCCTTGTAGAACGCTCGCTCGAACGAGCCCGACACCTGCAGAAGGCAGCACTGCGCCTCGGGCTGCGCGGCGGCGATCCTCTTCTGGAGGAGGTGCACGTAGTCCCTGTCGCGCGCGCTCGCCGCCATGCCCCAGTCGTTCGTCCAGCCGACCGACGGCTTCGGGCCGTGCCGCGTGATCGAGTTGCCGACGAAGAGCACGCGCGGCCCCTTCTTCGCGGGGTCGAACGACCTCTGGTCCTTCGCGTTCTGACCGAGCGCAGGCACGGGGTTCGCCTGCAGGTCGTCCGCCGCCGCGAAGGCCGGCGCGCACGCCATCGCGGCCATCGCCGCCGTGAATGCAAGAATGTGTCTCTTCACTTTTCTTCTCCCTCCTATTGCCGCGCATAATACCAAATTCCGCCGCACACGGCAAAACAGGGGCACGGGCTGGGTATAATGGGTTAGTCAAGTTCGTGGAGCGAACTTGACTATTGCTTCGGCAATAAATCAGGTTGATTCCGCGGCGTAGGCCATGTGCTCGTCCTTGAAGTAGGTCTTCACGCGTTCCGGTGATGACTTCACCATCGCC
>CAVERN010000092.1:0-6916 GCA_963618095.1 bacterium
TCGGCGACGACGCTTCACTTCGCGGGCGACTCGACTCTCGACGACGCCGGCTACAGCCTCGGCGGGCGCATCCGAGCGCCCTACTACAGCTGGGGCACACAGCTCCAGAAGTCGATGAAGAGCGGCAACGCCGTCGCGAACTACGCGCGGAGCGGCGCCTCCACGAAGAGCTTCGCGAAGTCCGGGATGTGGGCGAAGCTCATCGCGGGCGTGAAGCCAGGCGACTTCGTGGCGATCCAGTTCGGGCACAACGACCAGAAGCGCTCGAGCGAGTTCTACCGCAACGAGCGCTGGGCCGACCCGAAGGGGCTCTTCCGCGAGATCGTGCGCGGCTGGGTGAAGGAGGTCCGCTCGAAGGGCGCCTCGCCGATCCTCCTCTCGCCGATCTGCCGCGCGACGTTCGACAAGGACGGCCGGAAGCTCGTCGACGTCGAGCACAAGTCGGACGGCGTGTGCCTGCGGAGCTACCGCGACGCGATGCGCGAGCTCTCCGAGGAGCTCGGGTGCGACTTCGTGGACATGAACAACATGACGCGCGACCTGATGGAGCGCATCGGCCGCGACGCGGCGTGGAAGTTCTTCGTCATCTCCACGGGCGTCGTGCGCGGAAAGGACGGCGAGCCGGCGCAGGACGTCACGCACCCGATCCAGACCGGCGCGGAGGCGTTCGCGAAGCTCTTCCTCGACGACGTCCGCGCGCGCGGCCTCGCCGTGTCGAAGCTCTTCAAGGACGCCGACTTCCCGATCACCGAGTTCGGCGCGAAGGCGGGCGGCGCGAAGTGCACGGCGGCGTTCGCGGCGGCGATGGAGGCGTGCGAGAAGGCGGGCGGCGGCCGCGTGGTCGTGCCGGCCGGCCGCTGGTTCACGGGCGCGGTCCGGATGCGCTCGAACTGCGAGCTCCACCTCGCCGAGGGCGCGGAGGTCGTCTTCTCGCAGGATCCGGCCGACTACCTCCCCGCGGTGCACACGTCGTGGGAGGGAATGGAGTGCTGGAACTACTCGCCGCTCGTCTACGCCTACTGCTGCACGAACGTGGCGATCACCGGCTCGGGCGCGCTGCGCGGCTACGAGGGCGAGTGGAAGGACACCGCGTGGCATCCGTGGGTCCCGCAGACGAACGGCGTAAAGGCCGCGCGCCTGCAGCTCTACACCTGGGGCGCGACGGACCACCCCGTGGAGAAGCGCCAGATCTGGAAGATGCCGAACGCGCACACGCGGCCGCAGCTCGTGCAGTTCAACCGCTGCAGGGGCGTGACGTGGGACGGCTTCAAGGTGCGCAACTCGCCGTTCTGGACGCTTCACCTCTACATGTGCGAGGACGCGGCGGTGCGCAACCTCGACGTCTACGCCCACGGCAACAACAACGACGGCATCGACGTGGAGATGAGCCGCAACGTGGTGATCGAGAGCTGCCGCTTCGACCAGGGCGACGACGGCATCGTCATCAAGTCCGGCCGCAACCGCGACGCCTGGCGGCTCGCGACGCCCACGGAGGACGTGTTCGTCCGCGACTGCGAGATCGTGAACGCGCACACGCTCCTCGGCATCGGCAGCGAGATCTCGGGCGGCGTGAGGAACCTGCGGCTCGTCAACTGCCGCGGCCGCGACGTGAACCGCGCGATCTTCGTCAAGACGAACCGCCGGCGCGGCGGGACGCTCGAGAACATCTCCGTCGACGGCGTGGAGGTCGGGCGGGTCCGCCACGGCCTCGTGGAGCTCTCCGTCGACACGCTCTACGAGTGGGCGGACTTCCCGGACTACGAGAACCGAGCGACGGCGATCCGCAACGTCGACGTGCGCAACGTGCGCGGCGGCCAGGCGAAGCGCCGGCTCAACCTCGTCGGCGACCCGAAGGCGCCCGCGAAGGGCTTCCGGCTCAGGAACGTCGTCGTCGATTCGGCGGAGGAGCCGGACGTGGTGGAGAACGTGGAGATAGTCGAGGACTCGCCGGGCGCGAAGGACGCGCCGCAGGCGAGGACGAAGGTCATGCTTTTCTTCGACACCGAGGACTTCACGAGCGACCGCTCGAGCGACGCGATCCGCGACATCGCGAACCTTCTCGCGGAGGAGAAGGTCGTGGGCCACTTCGCCATGGTGGGGCTTCTCTGCGAGGAGCTCGTGCGACTGCGCCGCACGGACGTGCTCGACGCCCTGAAGGCCCATGCGATCGGCACGCAGACTTACGGGCACAGCCTCCATCCGACGGTCTGCGAGCTTTCCGACCGAAAGGACTTCGGCGAGGCGTACCGGGCCGTGCTCGCCAGGGAGGCGGAGGGCATCGGCATGATCCGCGCGGCGACCGCCGTCGACCAGATGATCTTCCAGGTCCCGCCCGGGAACAGCTGGAGCTACGTGTCGTACTACGCCTACGCCGACCTCGGCGTGAAGTTCATCGGCGGCGGCGGCTTCACCGACCATCCGCTCGACTCCAATGGGTGCTACGGCGCGGGCGGCGTCGTGCGAAAGGACAATGTCGCGACGGGCCTCTGGTACTGCAACTGCTACCAGATTCCGTACAGCCACCTCTTCGGGCTCGAGGACTTTCTGCCGCGCGACAAGCGTCCGCAGCCGGACGTGAAGGCCCTGCTCGACAAGGGGGCGAAGCGCGACCTCGTGGTGCTCTACATGCATCCGCACATGGCCGTGAAGACACAGCACTGGGACGGCGTGAACTACAGGCGCGGAAATCTTGCGGAATGGGGCAGGTGGAAGCCCACGCCCGACCGTCCGGCGGAGGACACCAGGGTGTTCTACGAGCGTCTGCGCTCCTTCGTCCGCACGGTCAAGGCGGATCCGCGCTTCGAGTTCGTGGACCTGCGCGACTTCGAGAAGACGCTCAAGCCGCGCGTGGCCATTACGCGCGGGGACGTGCCGGCCATCCGCCGGGCGCTCGGCAGGCGCCTCAGCGCGGTCGACCTGCCGAAGTCGTGGTCCGTCTCGGACTGCTTCCAGGCGGCGGTGCGGTTCCTGCGCGGGGACAAGTCGTTCATGCCAGGGAAGTCCTGGGGATTCCTCGAGCGGCCGAAGGGCGTGAAGGAGAGGACCGTGGTGCTGGCGTCCGACCTGAGGGACGCCGCCGCCAGGCTGGACGCCGACTATTTCCTTCCTCCTGAGATCGACGTTGGCGGGAAGAGGATCGGCCCGGCGGACTTCCTCTTCGCGGCGCTCGAGGCGATCGAGACCGGATCCGGAGCGGCGTGCATCGAGCCGCGCGACCAGCTCGGGTCGTTCGACGAAGTGCCGGGGCTCGAGAGGGTCGACATCAAGGGCGGCTGGGGCATCCACGCCGACACGTTCGAGGACAGGTACTGCTCGGAGCGCCTGAAGCTGCAGCTCTGGACCCTGCGCATCGAGTGATGGCCAGGACCTCTATGGATGCCATGAGACGTCGCGAGTTCATCTCGGGGATGAGTGCCGCCTGCGCAGCGAAAGGACGTCTGACGGTCGTGTCGTGTGCGGCATTACGCGCTTCGCCGAAGACTTCGCGATACGCAGTTACTTCGACCACCAGTACCCGCGCGTCGGAGACCATCGCATGAATGCCGACGAGGATTCGCTCGACATGATGCGGGCCTGGATTCCGTTCATGGGGCGGAAGTGCGGCATGCGGCCTCACTCCTTCGGCGTTGGGGCAGTGAACCAGATCGCGATGCTTCGCGGCGGCGCCAGGCGCCATGCGGACTTCCGCATAGTGAACCTCTTTGCGAACTGCGTCTATTGGGATGGCGCGCGCAGGGTCGATTATGCGCCACGATACTTCGAGCTGAATCCGAATGCGGGCGGGAAAATCCCGGAGAATTCGCTTTCGATGGGAATACGCATGGAGTATGGCCCGTTCAAGGCGTATTTCGGCGGCGACATCGACTACCCGGACTACGAGGGCAGGCTGGGGCCACTCGTCGGGCCGGTGGATGTGTGCAAGACAAACCACCATTCCTGTCCAAGCTCGATGGGGGCGGCGTTCTGCCGTTCAGTGCGCGCCCAGGCATACATGACGAGCGTGTGGAGCCCGAACCAGATCACCGACAAGAACCTCGTGAACATGGCGTCGCGCGAGCTTTATCCGGGCGAGCGCGTGATCCTGCCCGGATTCCTGCCGGACATCAAGAAGAGAGAATATGCGGGACGCAAGTTCATGGAAGACTTTCTGCCTGTGCAGGGGCATAGCGTGTTCAAGGTCGCGCCGGGCGGCAGTACGTTCGATCTGTTTGTGCTTACGGACGAGGACGAGTCCATGACCGTACTCCACCATCGTCATTTCAAGTCAGGGGCAAACGCATGAGAAACCAGATCTTCTTGGCGGCAATATCAGTCTTCACGGCATCGCTCGCGGCGGAGAGGCCCGAGATAAGCTGGTCGATAATGCATCCCACGGCGATCGACACGAACTACATGGCGCGCGTCGTCGCGAAGGCCGTGGAGTACGGCGGCGTGGACTCCTTCGAGGTCTGCGGCGACTGCCACCGGGGGTACAGCGGGATCAACGGGCTGTCGTTCCTCGAGAGGTATCCGCATGCGGCCGCGAAGGTGGACCGCGCCGCAGTGGAGAGGAACCGGCGGGACATGAGCGCCATATGCCGCATGGCGCACTCGATCGGCAAGCCGCTCTACTACTGGCACCGCGAGATATTCATCCCCGACGGCCTCCTCGAGGACCTGCCGGGGCTGCTGGACGAGAACGGCGAGTTCGACCTGCTCGGAAAGGCGTACCGGGACTGGCTCCGCTACAAGCTCGACGAGACGTTCCGCGCCTGCCCGGAGCTCGACGGCATCGTCCTCACGCTCACCGAGGCGGACTACTCCGTGATCCACAACTCCAGCCCGGAGCGCTACCCGCCGCAGAAGGTAGTGGAGGAGCTCGTGGGGCTCTTCGCCGGGGAGCTCGAGAGGAGGGGCAGGCGCTTCATCCTGCGGTCCTTCGGGTCCAACTCCCAGGACTACAGGGACATCGTAGGCGGCGCTGCTGCTGCGGCGGCGCGGCACGGCTTCGAGGTCGAGACGAAGGTCACCGAGGCGGACTTCGTGCCCTGGCTTCCGATAAACCCGTTCCTGAAGAAGACCCCGCCGCTCACGCTCGGGGCGGAGTGCGACGCCCTCGGCGAGTACCTGGGCGCCGGCTACCTGCCCGCCGCGCAGGTCGCGAAGATCAGGGAGTACGTGGACGCGGCGAGGTCCGCGGGAGCGGACCGCTACGCGATCCGCATCGACCGGGTCGGCAACAGCATCTTCGACAGCGCCCACGAGGTGAACCTCTACGCCTACATGCGCTTCATCGCCGACGCCTCCGCCACGCCGGACGGCGTGCTCGCCGAGTACGCGGCCCGGCGCTTCGGCAGGGCGGCGGACGCGATGGCGTCGCTCATGAAGGACGAGCTCGAGATGGTTCGCAGCGTCCACTACGTCGCCTCCAACCTCGTGTTCCACTCGTTCCCGATAAAGGCGGACTTCAAGTTCCTGAAGGCGGGCGGGATCTTCTCGCTCTACCGCGAGAACGCCTCGCTCGAGGCGGCGCGGGACATCTGGAGCATCCTCAGCGACGCGAAGGCCCCCTCGCACGAGCAGGTGCTCGCGGAGAAGGCCAGGGGCGTGAAGATGGCGACGGAGGCCCTCGCGAGGCTCGAGTCGCTGGAGGGCGCGATGCCGGCGGAGGAGTACGCCCGCCAGCGCCGGGCGTTCGCCGCCGCCGTGAAGGCGGCGAGGGCGCTGGAGGCGTTCGCGAAGTGCTGCGTGGCCTACTTTGAGGACATGATGGCGAAGAAGGGCGAGCCGGACAGGCTGGCCGCCGCGGGCCAGTCTGCGGAGGGCCTGATCGAGTCCCTCATGTCGGACCCGGACGCGAAGCCCGTGGACTCCGGATACTTCAACGTGGTCGGCGACGACCTCGACCAGGTCTACATGACGGGCCTCCGGGCGCTCTGCCGGGAGCTCCTGCGCGAATACCGCATCGAGCGCGCGCAGCGCGCCAGGCTCGAGGCGCGGGCGGACGTGGCGGACTTCGTGGTGCCGGGCGGGATCTACGACGACGGCCGCACGATCCGCACGATGCACGGGGCGTACGCGAAGACGCTCCCGGACCGCGTCGTCCGCTACGCCGGCAACCCGGTGTTCCCGAACGGCACGATCTCCGTGAAGTTCGCCGACGTGCCGGGGGCGAAGGTGGAGGTGGAGCTCGACCCGGACGGCGCGCAGTCCTGCGCGGTGGCCGAGTCGGTGAAGGACGGCGTGCGCACCGTGACGATCGGGAAGAAGGGGCGCGGCTACCCCGGCGTGCTGTCGGTCGCGCTCGTGAAGGCGACGGCGGACGGCGGGGACGTGGACGTGTCGTTCGCGCGCGGGATGTGGAACCCCGACGACTTCCTCTACGTGAAGAGCTGGAGGTGGGACTTCATGGAGAAGTTCAAGCAGGTGGACGACGCGATCGTGAACGTGCTGCCCGGGCCGTCGGCGGAGGAGGTGTTCAAGAAGATGAACGCGGAGTCGTACGTGGCGATGATGCACCGGCGGCGTCTCGGGATCGGCTGCACGGTCTCGTCGAAGATGTCGTGGGACTGGCGCATGGCGCCGATCGTCGTGATCGCGCCGGACGTCGGCACGAGCGCGAAGGGCGTGCCCGAGCTCCGCGACCACTGGGAGGTGTGCCTCTACGACGAGGGGATCAACGTGTGGTACCACTACTTCGAGGGCGGTGTGCAGAAGTGGTACAAGGACGCCTCGATCGCGCTGCCGAAGGACCGCCTCTACGGGGCGAACGAGGTCCACGACCTGAAGGTCCACCTCGCCGTCAACAGGAAGGGCAACCGCGAGATGACCGTGACGTGCGGCGACTACAGGCTCACGTGCGTCGACCCGCGCTTCCCGGACACGTTCTACGCGGGCGTCATCGGCTGCGAGGGGCGCAACTGGTTCTACGACTTCA
>CAVERN010000093.1:0-6857 GCA_963618095.1 bacterium
TCGCCCGGCTTCGCCTCGCCCAGCGCCGGCTCGACGTAGCCCGAGACGACCTTGAGCGAGTCGGGGTTCAGATACTTGAGGAAGCCGTCGCTGCCGTCCTTGAGCGGATCCTTCTCCGTGAAGAGCCGGTCGTAGAGGCGCACCTCGGCCTTGACGCCCGTGGCGCAGTCGACCCAGTGGATCGTGCCCTTCACCTTGCGTCCGTCCGCCGCGTTGCCGCCCCACGACGCCTCGTCCCACGTGCCGTGGATCTCGACGACGCGCCCCTCCGCGTCCTTCGCGCAGCCCGTGCACTTGAAGATGCACGCGCCGCGCAGACGCACCTCCTGCCCCGGCGCCATGCGGAAGAACTTCTTCTCGGGGACCTCCATGAAGTCCGCGCGGTCGATCCAGATCGCGCCGCCGAACGGCACCTTGCGCGTGCCGGCCGCCTCGTCGAGCGGATTGTTCGGGAGCTCGACGTCGCGCGCCGGGCCCTGCCAGTTGTCGATCACGACCTTCACCGGATCCAAGACCGCCATGCGGCGCGTCGCCGTCTTGTTCAGCTCCTCGCGCACGCACCACTCGAGCAGCGCGGGATCGCTCTCGCTCTCGACCTTCGAGACGCCGATGCGCTCGCAGAACTCGCGGATCGCCGCCGGCGTGTAGCCGCGGCGGCGCATCCCGCACACCGTCGGCATGCGCGGATCGTTCCATCCGTTGACGCGCCCCTCCTGCACCATCTGCAGGAGAAGCCGCTTCGACATCACCGTGTAGGTCAGGTTGAGGCGCGCGAACTCGCGCTGCTGCGTCCGGATCTTCACGCCGTTGCGGACGGGCAGGAGCCCCTGCTCGTCGAGGCGGTCGACGACCCAGTCGTAGAGCGGACGATGCACCTCGAACTCGAGCGTGCACATCGAGTGCGTGACGCCCTCGAGCGCGTCCTCGATCGGATGCGCGAAGTCGTACATCGGATAGACGCACCACTTGTCGCCGAGATGGTAGTGCGAGACGTGGCGGATGCGATACAAGACCGGGTCGCGGAAGTGGATGTTCGGCGAGGCCATGTCGATCTTCGCCCGGAGGCACCATTCGCCGTCCGCATACTTGCCGTCGCGCATCTCGTGGAAGACCTGCAGGTTGCGCTCGGGCGTCGTGTCGCGCGAGGGGGACGGCGTCCCCGGCTTCTCGGGGACGCCGCGATACGTCTTCCACTCGTCCTGCGTCAGGTTGCAGCAGTAGGCCTGGCCGCGGCGGATCAGCTCCTCGGCGATCGCATACATCTTGTCGAACAGGTTCGACGCGTTGTAGAAGCCGGGCTCGCCGGCGTCGCCCGCGCCCTTCCACTGGAAGCCGAGCCAGTTGATGTCGCGCTTGATGTTCTCGGCGTATTCGTCGGACTCCTTCGTGGGGTTCGTGTCGTCGAGGCGCAGGTGGCACTCGCCGCCGAACAGCTGCGCCATGCCGAAGTCGACGCAGACGGCCTTCGCGTGGCCGATGTGAATGTAGCCGTTCGGTTCGGGCGGGAAGCGCGTCACGACGGTGCCGCCCGTGCGGCCCTCCGCGACGTCCTTCTCGATCCACTGACGGAGGAAATGCCTGGCTGTGTCTGCCCCTTCCATCTGAAACGTCCCCAGAGCGAACTCACCAGCCAATGTTCACGATCGGCCAGAAGCCCCACGCCCTGTCCAGGGCGAAGTTCGCCAGCCCTATCTGGCAGCCGTACAGCCTGTCGGTGACGTTCACGAGGCCGAGCTGGCAGCCGTAGCCGATGGAGGCGGTGTTCACAAGGCCGAGCTGCAGGCCGTGCATGCGCCCCTCGACGGTGTTCGCCAGGCCGACCTGAAGGCCCGCCGCGTCAGTCCCCACGCCGTTCCAGAAGGCGTCCACCTGGACTCCGGCGGCGCTGTCGCGCACGTACCCGGCGAGCCCCAGGTCAAGGCCGCTGAACTCGTGGCACTCGCCGTATATCAGCGAAAGCCTCGCGCCGTATATCGAAGACGCGGGCGTCGGCAGCTCGCCCGGGGAGAACACGGCCAGCATGAAGTTGCCCTCCGTGTCGGCGTGGAGCGCCGTAGCGAGAAAGACTGCAGTCAGTGCACCCAGAAACCTCTTCATCCGATCCTCCTTTAAGACATGTGCTTGGAAACGCCGGTCAATTATACATTCATCAGTCCGCCATTGCAAGGCTACGCGCGCGCGGCCTGGGGCAGGAGCCTCAGCGCGCCCGTCGGGCACGCGTCCACGCACATGTGGCAGTCGCGGCATCCCGAGATCGCGTCTGGAGTCCTGAACTCCGGCCTGACCACGGTCTTGAACCCGCGCCCGACCAGTCCGAGCAGCCCCTTGTGCGCCATGTTCTCGCACGCCCTCACGCAGAGGTTGCAGGTAATGCACTTGCGCTGGTTGCGCTCGATGCACACGAGGTCCCTCTCCACGAATCCGGGGTGGAAGTCCCCGCGCAGGCGCCTGACGTCGGTCTTCAGCAGGTTCGCGTAGCGTATGAGCCTGCAGTCCGCGAAGTCGTGGCAGCCGCACTCCAGGCAGCGCCTCGCCTCGGCCATCGCCGCCTCCGGCGAAAGCCCCAGGTTCACCTCGCCGAAGTCGCGCCTGCGCTCCTCCGCCGGACGCTGCGGCATCGCCACGCGCGCGACGCGCTCGCGGTCCGCGAAGTCGCGCTCCGTCACGTCGCGCTCGGAGAGGATCGGCTGGGCCGGACGGTACTCGCGCCCGTTCAGGTAGGCATGGACGGCGAGCGCCGCCTCGTTCGCCTGCGCTATCGCGCCGATGGCGATCCCCGCGCCCTTGTTCACCGCGTCCCCGCAGGCGAACACGCCGGGGATCGACGTCGCGAACGTCGCCTCGTCCGCCGCGATCGTGCCCTTGGGCGTCTGCGGCAGCGACTCGAACCCCTCCGGGTCGTTGCGCTGCCCGATGGCGGCGATCACGCTGTCGAGCTCGATCTCCTCGAACTTCCCGGCGACCGGCACGGGCCTGCGGCGGCCGCGCTCGTCCGGCTCGCCGAGCTCCATCGCCTGGAGACGCATGCCGCAGACCCTCCCGTCGCGGCCGAGGATCTCGTCCGGCGCGCAGAGGAACTTGAACTTGACGCCCTCCTCCTCCGCCTCCGCGATCTCGACGTCCTCGGCGGGCATCTCCCTGCGGGTGCGGCGGTACACCACGAACACCTCCTTCGCCCCGACGCGCACCGCGGTGCGGCATGCGTCCATCGCCGTGTTGCCGCCGCCGACGACCGCCACGCGCTCGCCGATGTCCGGGGCGGCGCCCGTCACGACCGCCCTCAGGAAGTCTATGCCGCCCCACACGCCGGAGAGCTCCTCGCCCTTCACCCGCATGGACGTCGACCGCCAAGCCCCGTTCGCGACCAGCAGCGCGTCGAACTTCCCGCGAAGTCCCTCTACCGTGCCGTCGCGACCGACCTTGAAGCCGTTCACGAACTTCACGCCGAGCGCCGCGATGGCGTCCGTCTCGGCCTTGAGCACCGCCTTCGGCAGACGGTACTCAGGGATGCCGTAGCGGAGCATTCCGCCCATCTCGGGCATCTGGTCGAAGACCGTGACGTCATGGCCGAGCCGCGCGAGCCTGAACGCCGCGGAGAGGCCGGCCGGGCCGCCCCCCACTATGCCCACCTTCCTGCCCGTCGACGGCGCGAGCGCGATCGGGCGCTCGCCGCCGTTCATGCGCACCTGGTCCGCCGCGAAGCTCTTGAGCTGCGCGATCGAGATGGGCGCCTCCACGAGCCTGCGGCGGCACTTCCGCTCGCACGGATGCGGGCACACCCTGCCGATCGCCGCCGGCAGCGGGAACGTCTCCTTCACCGTCGCCACCGCGTCGGCGAAGCGTCCCTCGGCGATCTCCTTCACGTACTTCTGGCAGTCCGTATGCGCCGGGCAGTTGAGCTTGCACGGGCCCTGGCAGTCGCCGTCGTGGTCGCCCATCAGGAGCTCGAGGGCGAGAGCGCGCGCCTTCCGCGCCCGCTCGCCGTCCGTATGCACGACCATCCCCTCGGCGGCCTTCGTCGCGCAGGCGCGGAGCAGCTTCGGGCACTTCTCCACCTCCACGACGCAGACCCCGCACGCGCCGTAGGGCCCCATCTCCTTCATGAAGCAGAGGTTGGGTATCTCGATGCCGGCCTTCGCGGCGGCGGCGAGCACCGTCGTGCCCTCCTCGACGGACACCCGAACGCCATCAATCGTCAAATTCACGGTTCCCATGACCATCCCTTTCATCCAACAACAACCGCACCGAACCTGCACGCCGCCGAGCACGCGCCGCACCGCAGGCACTTCGCCTGGTCGATCGCGTGCGGGGCCTTCGCCGCGCCGGATATCGCGTTCGCCGGGCACTTCCTCGCGCACATGGTGCAGCCCCTGCACTTCGCCGCGTCGATCGAATAGGTGCGCAGGGCAGCGCACTCGTGGGCCGGGCAGCGGCGCTCGCGGATGTGCGCGTCGTACTCGTCGCGGAAGTAGCGGATCGTGGTGAGGATGGGGTTCGGCGCCGTCTGCCCGAGCCCGCACAGTGCCCCGTCCTTGATCCCCCTGCAGAGCTCCTCGAGGAGCTCCACGTCGCCCTCGCGCCCGTTGCCCTCGGTGATGCGCACGAGCGTCTCGTGTAGCCGCTTCGTGCCTATGCGGCAGTGCACGCACTTGCCGCAGCTCTCCTTGGCGGTGAAGTCGAGGAAGAACCTCGCCATGTTCACCATGCACGTGCGGTCGTCCATCACCACCATGCCGCCCGACCCCATGATCGCCCCGGTCGCGCCGAGCGCCTTGTAGTCGATCTGCGTGTCGAGCAGCGACTCCGGTATGCAGCCTCCGGAGGGCCCGCCCATCTGCACGGCCTTGAACCTGCGCCCGTCGCGCACCCCGCCGCCGATGCCGAAGATGACGTCGCGGAGGGTGAGCCCCATGGGCACCTCCACGAGGCCGCCGCGCCTGATCTTGCCGGTGAGCGCGAACACCTTCGTGCCCTTGGAGAACTCCGTGCCCATGGCGGAGAACGCCGCCCCGCCGTTGAGGATGATCCACGCCACGTTCGCGAACGTCTCCACGTTGTTGATGTTCGACGGCCTTCCGACGAACCCCTTCTCCGCGGGGAACGGCGGCTTCAGCCGCGGCATGCCGCGGCTGCCCTCGAGCGACTCTATGAGGGCGGTCTCCTCGCCGCAGACGAACGCGCCCGCGCCGGCCTTGATGCGAAGCTCGCACGAGAAGCCCGACCCGAGTATGTTCCTGCCGAGGAGGTTCGCCGCCGTCGCGTCGCGTATGGCCTTCTCGAGGCGCACGATCGCGAGCGGATACTCGGCCCTCACGTAGACGAACGCCCTGGAGGCCCCTATCGCGTACGCCGCGATCAGCATGCCCTCGATGAGGGAGTGGGGGTCGCCCTCGATCACCGCGCGGTCCATGAACGCCCCGGGGTCGCCCTCGTCGGCGTTGCAGATGAGGTACTTCTCGTCGCCGGCGGCCTTGCGCGCCGCGTTCCACTTGAACCACGTGGGGAACCCGGCGCCGCCGCGCCCGGCGAGGCCGGAGACCTTGATCTCCTCGATCACCTGCTCCGGCGTCATCCCGGCGCCGCCGTCCCGGCCGAGGATCCTGGCGATGGCGCGATAGCCGTCCGAGGCTCGGTAGGAGTCGATCGACTCCGGGTCGATCACGCCGCAGTGACGGAGCGCGATGCGCGTCTGCCTCTCGAGGAACTCCCTGTCCTCCGCCGAGATCTCGAGATCCCTCACCCCGGAGAGGTCGCCGCTCGCCGCCGCCTCGGCGATGCGCCCGGCGTCCTTCTCCTGCACGCACACGAGCCTCGCCGCAAGCGCGCCGCCGTCGTAGAGGTCCACGATCGGCTCGAGGTAGCACATCCCGATGCATCCGGTGACGCCGATCTCCGACTTCGTCCCGAGCGCCTCCAGGGCGGTGCGCACCTTGCGGGCCCCCGCCGCTATGCCGCAGCTTCCCTCGCCTACAACGATCCTCATTTCGCGTCTCCTTCCGCCCTGATCCTGCGGACGATCTCACGGGCCTTCTCTGGCGTGAGCGAACCGTACGCCGTCTCGTTCACCATCATCACCGGCGAGAGGGAGCAGCATCCGAGGCACGCCACCTCCTTGAGGGAGAAGAGCCCGTCCTCCGTCGTCTCGCCGTCGCCTATCCCGAGCTCCTCCTTGAGCGCCTTCGCGATCGAGTCCGCCCCGTTCACGTGGCACGCCGTGCCCTTGCACAGCATGATGAGGTTCCTGCCGACAGGCCGGAGGCGGAACTGCGTGTAGAACGTCGCCACGCCCATCACCTTCGCCGGGCTCGCGCCAACGCGCTCCGCGACGGCGTATATCACGTCCGTCGGCAGATATCCGTAGACCTCCTGCGCCCTCTGGAGAATGGATATGAGGGCGTGCCCGTCGCCCTCGAACTCCCTGAACACCGCGTCAAGCTTCGTCAGATCGCTCTTCTCACATGACTCGCACATCTCTGGCAACTCTCCCTTCCTGTGAAAACCGTTCCGTCCGCCGCCCCCTTCGCAAAAGGCGAGACCGCCTGGATGCAGACGGCCTCGCCTCTCGTGCGGTTCAGTCGCTGGCTCACTCCGCAGACGCGCGGACCTTGCCCTCCTTGATGCGCTTGGCAATGACCTCCTCGGAGATCGACTTCGGCACCGCCTCGTACTGCTTGAAGATCATCGTGAACGTGCCGCGGCCCTGCGTGACCGTGCGGATCGCGTTCGAGTAGCCGAACATCTCGCCCAGCGGGACGGTCGCCTTGATGCTCTTCATGCCGCCGCGGTCGTCCATGCCCTCCACGCGGCCGCGACGCTGGTTGATCGAGCCGTTCGCCGCGCCCATGTACTGCTCGGGC
>CAVERN010000094.1:0-6672 GCA_963618095.1 bacterium
CTCGGCAAGCGCGTCGACTACTCCGGACGTTCCGTGATCGTCGTCGGCCCCGAGCTGAAGTTCCCGCAGTGCGGCATCCCGAAGGAGATGGCCCTGCGCCTCTTCGAGCCGTTCATCATCCGCCGCCTGAAGGAGCTCGGCATCTGCCACACGGTCCGCACCGCGCGCAAGATGATCGAGCGCCACGACGAGCTCGTGTGGGACATCCTCGAGGAGGTGACGAAGGACAAGACCGTGTTCCTGAACCGCGCCCCGACGCTCCACCGCCTCTCGATCCAGGCGTTCGAGCCGGTGCTCGTCGAGGGCAAGGCGATCCGCCTGCACCCGATGGTCTGCACGCCGTTCAACGCCGACTTCGACGGCGACCAGATGGCCGTGCACGTGCCGCTCTCCATCGAGGCGCAGATGGAGTCGAAGCTCATGATGCTCGCCTCGACGTCGATCTTCTCGCCGGCCTCCGGCAAGTCCGTGATGACGCCGACGCAGGACGTCTGCCTCGGCCTCTACTTCCTCACCGTCCCGTCGCAGCAGGACAAGCTCGCCGGCAAGCTCGCCGGCAAGAGCGACATGCACGACGAGCACCTGCCGCTCTTCAACGACATCGGCGAGGTCGAGTTCGGCATCGCGGAGGGCGCGATCACGTATCACTCGCGCATCCGCTTCCGCAACCCGGACTACGGCACGACGGGCCGCCCGCACGGCGACCCGAAGAAGCGCGCGATCGAGACGACCGCCGGCCGCGTCATCTTCAACAACGTGTGGCCGAAGGAGATGGGCTTCTGGAACGACAAGTGCTCGAAGTCCACGATCGGCAAGCTGATCCTCGACTGCCACAAGGTCGCGGGGCATGACGAGACCGTTCTCGCCATCGACCGCCTGAAGTCCCTCGGCTACAACTTCGCGACGGTCTCCGGCGCGTCCATGGGCCTGAAGGACATGATCCGCCCGGAGGAGAAGGACGCCGAGGTCGCGAAGGCGCGCAAGGCCGCCGACGAGGTCCAGAAGCAGTTCCAGCAGGGCATCATCACGGACGGCGAACGCCACAACAAGATCGTCGACATCTGGTCGACGACGACCGAGAAGGTCGGCGACGAGCTCTACAAGACGATCGACCAGAACATCCGCCCGGACAACCGCAACCCGACGGAGCTGAACCCGGTCTACATGTTCGTGGACTCGAAGGCCCGCGGCTCGAAGCTGCAGATCCGCCAGCTCGCCGGCATGCGCGGCCTCATGGCCGCCCCGAACGGCGACATCATCGAGCGCCCGATCACGGCGTCCTTCCGCGAAGGCCTCTCGGTCCTCGAGTACTTCATCTCGTCCCACGGCGCCCGCAAGGGCCTCGCGGACACGGCGCTGAAGACGGCGGACGCGGGCTACCTGACGCGCAAGCTCGTCGACGTGTCGCAGGACGTCATCATCACGCAGGAAGACTGCAACACGGTGAACGGCATCGAGGTCGAGGCGATCATCGAGGGCGACGAAGTCAAGGTCACCCTCGGCGACCGCGTGCTCGGCCGCACCGCGCTCTACGCGGTCACGGATCCGAAGACGGGCGAGACGATCGTCCCGGCGAACGAGATCGTGGACGAAGAGGCCGCGGCGAAGATCAACGCCTGCGGCATCGAGAAGATCTGGATCCGCTCGGGCCTCACGTGCGACGCCGAGCACGGCATGTGCGCGAAGTGCTACGGACGCGACCTCTCGACGGGCAAGCAGGTCGAGATCGGCACGGCCGTCGGCATCATCGCCGCGCAGTCGATCGGCGAGCCTGGCACGCAGCTGACGATGCGGACGTTCCACATCGGCGGCACGGCGTCCGCGACCGCGGCGAAGCCGGAGATCGTCCTGAAGAACGACGGCATCGCGAAGTTCGTCGACATCCGCAAGGTGCGCAACGACGAGGGCAAGGAAGTCGTCCTCAACAAGAACGGCTCGCTCGAGATCTACTCGAAGACGGGCGCGAAGCTCGACACCTACCAGCTGCAGATGGGCACGACGCTCCTCATCGAGGACGGCGACGCGGTCAAGAAGGGCCAGCAGGTCGCGGTCTGGGACCCGCACTCGGTGCCGGTCCTCTCCGAGGCCGAGGGCACGGTCGTGTTCGCGGACTTCGAGGAAGACGTCTCCGTCAAGACCGAGACCGACCGCACGACGGGCGCGAAGACCCTCAAGGTCCTCCCGACGTCCGAGTCGAACCTGCATCCGCGCATCGAGATCCGCGACGAGTCCGGCAAGATGCTCGACTCGCACGACGTGCCGTCCAACGCGATCGTCATGGTCCGCGACGGCCAGACGGCGACGGCCGGCATGCTCCTCGCGAAGACGCCGCGAGAGGCCGCGAAGACGCGCGACATCACGGGCGGCCTGCCGCGCGTGCAGGAGCTCTTCGAGGCGCGCCAGCCGAAGGACGCGGCCGAGATCGCGAAGATCGAGGGCGTCATCGAGTTCGGCGAGAACGTGCGCGGCAAGCGCTGCGTGAAGGTCGTCGACGACGTCACGGGCCTCGTCGAGGAGCACCTGATCCCGATGGGCAAGCAGATCGTCGTGTTCAAGGGCGACCGCGTGAAGAAGGGCCAGCAGCTCACCGAAGGCCCGGTCATCCCGCAGGAGATCCTCGAGGTCTCCGGTCCGCAGGAGCTCGAGAAGTACCTCGTCAACGAAGTCCAGCAGGTCTACCGCCTGCAGGGCGTCGAGATCAACGACAAGCACATCGAGATCATCGTCCGCCAGATGCTCCGCAAGGTCCGCATCACGAACCCGGGCGACACGGACTTCCTCTGGGGCGACCAGGTCACGCGCCAGACGTTCCTGCGCGTGAACGAGGAGATGATGAACGAAGGCCGTCGTCCGGCGGAGGCGCAGCCCGCGCTTCTCGGCATCACGAAGGCCGCGCTCGAGACGGACTCGTTCATCTCCGCCGCGTCCTTCCAGGACACGACCCGCGTGCTCACCGAGGCCTCCACCATGGGGCGCGTGGACGAGCTCCGCGGCTTCAAGGAGAACGTGATCCTCGGCCACCTCATCCCCGGCGGCACCGGCTTCCCGCTGCACCGCTACCTCAAGCTCGTGCCGCTCTGCGAGACCGTCTCCGACGAGGTGATGGAGGAGCTCCGAAGGGAGAAGCAGGCGAAGCTCGACGCGCTCTTCGGGGCCGTACCCCCGCCGAGCGACGAGGAGGACGAGGACGACGCCGAGGCATTCCCGCTCACCGATCAGGAGGAGATCACCCCCGAGGCGCTCGCCGCGGAGGACGCTTCCGAGACCATCGCGGAGGCCGAGGAGAGCGAGATGCAGTAGCCGAGAGGGGGAGGCGATGGCCTTCACCATCCCAGAGCAGACCATCGAGGAGATCAAGGCCCGTACGGATCTTGCGGACTTGGTGGCGGGCTACGGGATCCAGGTGAGACGGGCGGGCGGGTCGTACAAGGCCTGCTGCCCGTTTCACCACGAGAAGACTCCGAGCTTCAACATAAACCCGTCTCGCGGCTTCTACCACTGCTTCGGGTGCGGGGAGTCCGGCGACGCCATCAAGTTCGTGATGCGCTACGAGGGTCTTCCCTTCGTGGACGCCGCGAAGAAGCTCGCCGCCGCCGCCAACATAGCGATAGAGGAGAAGGCTGACCCGCAGGCCGGCGTGCGCAGACGGCTCTACGAGCTCCACGCGGAGCTCGCGGCATTCTATCAGCGATGCCTCAGGTCCACCCGGGAGGCCGCCCGCGCCCGCGCCTACCTCGCCTCGCGTGACCTCTCGGACGAGATCGTGGACAGGTTCCTGATCGGCTACGCCCCGCAGTCCGCCGAGGCGATGCTGAAGTGGGCCGAGAAGCACCGCTTCACGATGGCGGAGCTCGAGTCGGCGAGCGTGATGCGTCCGCCCCGCCAGCCCGGGCGCCCGCCGTACTCGCCGTTCGCCGGAAGGCTCATGTTCTCCATCCGCGACAGGTCCGGGCGGGTGATCGCCTTCTCCGGCCGCACGCTCGAGACCGACAAGGCCAGGATGCGCGGCGGCAAGTACGTGAACTCGTACGACTCGCCCGTCTTCAAGAAGTCGAACGTGCTGTACGCGCTCGACCAGGCCGCGATCAGGATCTCGGGCGCGAAGCCGGTGCGCGAGGCGATCGTCTGCGAGGGGCAGATAGACGTGATACGCTGCCACGCCCACGGCTTCGACCGGGCGGTGGCCTCGCAGGGCACGTCCTTCACGAAGGAGCACGTGCAGATGCTCAGCAAGGTGGCGGACGCCGCCGTGCTCGTGTTCGACGGGGACGCCGCCGGCAGGAAGGCCGCGGTGCGCACGGGCTCCGAGATGCTCGCGGCCGGCCTCGCCGTGCGGGTGGCCCGTCTGCCCGCCGGGGAGGACCCCGATTCGCTCCTGCGCGCGAAGGGGGCGGCGGCGTTCCAGGCGTGCCTCGACGAGGCGGAGTCGATAGTTGCGTTCCAGGTGAGGAATTCGCTGGCGGGCGAGCTCAGGCCCGACTCGTACGACGCGATAGCCCGTGCCGCCAATGCGGTGCTGGACCTCGTGACGTGCAGCCCGAGCGCCATCGTGCGCGCAAGCCTCCTCCAGGAGGCCTCCACCCTGCTCAAGATACCGGTCTCGGCGCTTGAGGCGGATCTCGGAAGGAGGTCTGCCTCCGCCGCCTCCGCCGAGCCCGCGAGACGCCCGCCGCCGCCTCCGCCGCCGGAGCCGGGCGACGCCCCGCACGAGACCGCGCCGGGGGGAGCGGAGGCCGGGGCTGCGCGTGGCGAGCCCGGTCCGCTGGTCGGAGAGGACGCCTCTGCCCCGTCGTGCAATCCGCCGCCGAGGCTTGAAATGGTGTTCATGGAGTTCCTCTTCAACGCTGGCCGCGACGGGCGGATGATCGACCTGCTCGAGGCCCATGCTCCGCCAGAGCTGTTCGCGCACCCGGTGACGCGGGGCTTCGTCGAATGCTACGTGAGGGAGGCCAAGGGCGAGGCGAATGCGGTCGCAGAACTTTCGCAGAGCCTTGCGGACGGCTCGAGGCGGTTCCTGGAGGACGTGTTCGCCTCCGTCGGGAGGGCGAACGTGTCGCAGCAGGACCCCATGGACACCTTCACCGACATGCTGAAGGCCCTGTGGGCGGCGGCGCTGAGGCGTCGGCACGACGCGATCAGCGGCTTCGGCCACGACGCCCAGCGCATGAAGCTCACGACGCTGGCGAAGAAGATGCGGAACGAGAGGTGGGAGTCCGTGGTGGGGAGGATGGACCCTGAGCTGCTGAAGTGAAGGAGGGCCGGGATGAAGGCGAACTACCACACTCACACCGTCTGGTGCGACGGGCGGGATGCCCCGGAGGCCGTGATCCTCGCCGCCATCGGGAAGGGGTTCGACGAGCTCGGCTTCTCCTCCCATTCGGAGATGCTGAAGGATCCGCCGGCGTATGCGGACGACATCCGCAGGCTCGCGGAGAAGTATCGCGGACGCATCCGGATACTGTGCGGCATCGAGGCGGACTGGCCGTGCCCGCTCGACCTTTCCCCGTACGACTATGTGATCGGGTCCGTGCACTTCGTCCCGGCGGCGAACGGCGCGCGCGTGCCGGTGGACAGTTCCCCCGAAGAGCTGCAGGCCGGCGTGCGCGACTGCTTCGGCGGCTCGGCGGAGGCGTTCGTGCGCGCATATTTCGCCGCAGAGCGCGAGATGGTCGCGGCGGGGCGCTTCACGTTTGTGGGCCACCCCGATCTCGTGCGCAAGTTCAACGCGAAGCGTCCGTACTTTGACGAGCGCGCCGGGTGGTACCGCCGGGAGCTCGAGCTCACCGCCGACGCCATCGCGGCGAGCGGCAGGCCCGTGGAGGTGAACACCGGGGCGATCTCGCGCGGCTGGCTGGACGACGCCTACCCTTCGCAGGACTTCCGCGCGATGCTGCGGGAGAGAGGCGTGAGATTCGTCCTCAGCTCCGACGCGCACTCCGCCGACGCGCTGGACTGCGCGTTCGACCGCTTCGGCGACGCGGAGGAGTACGTCCGCGTGGTATAATCTCGCCCATGAGAATAGCCTTCATCAGCGACATACACGGAGTCCCTTCGGCGCTCGAGGCCGCGCTCGCGTCGGCGGACGCGCTCGGATACGACAGGCTCGTGCTGCTCGGGGACCTCCTCTACCACGGCCCGCGCAACGGCGTGCCCAGCTTCTACGACCCTCCGAAGGTCGCGGCCATGCTGAACGCGCGCAAGGAGAAGATCGTCGCCGTGCGCGGCAACTGCGACGCCGAGGTGGACCAGATGATGCTCGACTTCCCGATGATGGGCGACTACGCGCTGCTCGACGCCGGGAAGGAGACGTTCTTCCTGACCCACGGACATCTCTGGAACGAATGTCGGCTGCCGCCGGCCGGCGCCGGCTCGGCGCTCGTGCATGGGCACACGCACGTGCCCGTGCTGAAGCGCCTGGAGTGCGGCCTCACGGTGTTCAACCCCGGCTCGGTCTCCCTCCCCAAGGGCGGCAGTGCGCGGAGCTTCGGATACTTCGACGGCTCGGCGCTCAGGCATGTGGCCGTGGGGGTGCGGTGACGGGACGTATCTGCTATAATCCGCAACCCATGAAGAAACCTATGACTGTCGTTGAGAAGATCCTCTCCAAGCACCTCGTGGAGGGCGACCCCGCGAAGGACGCCGAAATCGGCATCCGCATCGACCAGACCCTGA
>CAVERN010000095.1:0-6652 GCA_963618095.1 bacterium
CCCGCACGACGAGCGCCGGCGCGTTCAAGGCGGGCCTCCAGGACAACTCCGAGGTCGTCACCCGCATGCACACCGCCACCCACCTCCTGCACGCCGCGCTGCACCGGGTGCTCGGCCCCACCGCGAACCAGAAGGGCTCGAACATCACCGCGGAGCGCCTGCGCTTCGACTTCACGTGGCCCGAGAAGATGACCGACGCGCAGATCGCCGAGGTGGAGCGCCTCGTGAACGAGTGGATCGCCCAGGGCATCGAGGTGACCAGGAAGACCACCACCGTGGAGGAGGCGAAGGCCGAGGGCGCCATGGCGCTCTTCGGCTCGAAGTACGGCGACCAGGTAACCCTCTACTCGATCGGGGACGTCTCGAAGGAGATCTGCTGCGGCCCGCACGTCGCGAACACGAGGGAGCTCGGAAGCTTCAAGATACAGAAGGAGCAGTCCTCGTCCGCAGGCGTCCGCCGCATAAAGGCCGTGATCGGCAACATGTAGCGCAGCCGGCGCCGGGGGGGCGCGACCGATGAATCGCAAGGTACTGCTGCTGGCGGGGGAGGAGTCCGGGGCGCTCTACGCGGAGCGCCTCGGGGCTCTCCTGAGGGCTGCGGGATGCGAGGTCCGCGGCTACGGGGACTACGGGTTCCAGACCGCGGACCTGGCGGTGATGGGCTTCTGGCCCGTGCTGCGGCGCATCCTCTTCTTCCTCGGCGTGGCGCGCGCGATGAGGCGCGCGATCCGCGACTGGCGGCCCGACGCGGTGGTGACGGTGGACTATCCCGGGCTCAACCTCAGGCTCGCGGCGTACGCGAAGGCGAGGGGCGTCCCGGCCGTGCACCTCGTGTGTCCGCAGGTGTGGGCGTGGCGTCGCGGCCGCATCCCCAGGGTGGCGGCGGCGCTCACGAAGCTGCTCTGCTTCTTCCCGTTCGAGCCCGCGCTCTTCGCGGGCACGGGGCTCGAGGCGAAGTTCATCGGGCATCCGATGGCGGACGTGTTCGCGGCGGAGGGGGCGGCGGCTCGCGGCGGCGCGCCGGACTCTTCGCCGCTGCTTGCGCTGCTGCCGGGCAGCCGCGTGGGCGAGATCCGGCGGAACCTGCCGCGCCTCGCGGCGGCGGCGGACCTTCTGGGCGGGGCGGCGCGCGCGGTGATCCCGGCGGCGAGCGAGCGGGCGGCGCGGGAGATCGAGGCCGTGCTGGCGCGGCGCCCTGCCGGGGCGGCGCCGATCGCCGTCCAGCTGGGCGGCGCGCGCGCGCTGCTGCGGCGCGCCCGGTGCGCGGCGGTGGCGAGCGGCACGGCAACGCTGGAGGCCGCCCTCGCCCGGTGCCCCACGGTGCTCGTCTACGCGGTGTCCGCGCCTCTCGCCTGGCTCGCGCGGCGCGTCATCCGCGGCGTGCGCTTCATCGGCCTCGCGAACATAATCTGGGAGAAGTCCGGCGGCGCGGGAGAGCCGCCGATGCCCGAGCTGCTGCAGGAGGAGTTCACGCCGCGGGCCGTCGCCGACAGGCTCGCGCCGCTGCTTGCGGACGAGGCCGCGCGCGCGGCCGCCGTGCGCCGGCTCGACGCGGCAATGGCGCATCTGCAGTCCGGCGGGGACGCGCTCGGCCTCGCCGCCGGCGAGATCCTGGAGGCGATCGATTGCCGCAGGCGAACTGTGGTATAATGAGGGGCATTTATCGTAATAAAGCGGAGGAGAAGGGTAATGAGGAACATTGTGGCCTTCATGGCGGCGGGTGTCGCCTTGTCCGGGTGCGTCGTGGCGCCCGAAGTCAAGTGCGGGTATCGCGACAATCCTGCGGAGGGGGCGGCCTGCAAGGCGCCGAACGCGGATTCCGACGGCTTCGTGCCGCTCTTCAACGGCAAGGACCTCGATGGCTGGGTCGGGGCCACCGCCATGTACGGCGTGGACCCCAAGGAGCCGGGCGTGCTGCAGTGCTTCCCGGAGCGCCACAGGAAGGGGATGTCCGGCAACCTCTGCACGAAGGGCACTTACCGCAACTTCGTGCTGCGCTTCGAGTTCTGCATGCCCACCAACGGCAACAACGGCCTCGGCATCCGCATGTCCGACGTCAACAGGGACGCCGCCTACAACGCCATGTGCGAGCTGCAGCTCCTGGACGACGGCGGGGACAGCTTCTACGACGCGAAGGCGCAGATGGACAAGCTCCATCCGTACCAGTACACCGGCAGCGTCTACGGCATCGTCCCGGCGCGCCGCGACAACGTAGGCAAGCAGATCTGGGGCAAGGAGAGGAACTTCGCCCCTGGCGGCTCCTATCTGAAGAAGGCCGGCACGTGGAACTTCGAGGAGGTGCGCGTGATCGGCAGCGAGATCGAGGTGTACCTCAACGGCGTGCTCATCACGAAGGCCGACGTCTCCAAGTACAAGGGCGACGGCACTGACACCCCGGACGGCAAGGCCCACCCCGGCCTGCACAGCAGGGAGGGCCACATCGGCTGGCTCGGCCACGGAGCGAACGTGAAGTGGCGCAACATCCGCATCAAGGAGCTGCCCGACGACGCCACGATGGACGGCGTGTGCCCGTGCTCAGTGAAGAAGTGCCCCGAGGGCTTCACCGTGCTCTTCGACGGCAAGGCGGAGCAGCTCGCCGCCAACTGGAAGGGCGTGACCACGCGCGAGAAGTTCGACAACCCGATCGTCCGCCAGGCGGCGAAGCCCGGCAAGCGCGCCGACATTCAGAAGTTCGCCGACGAGCACATGGTGCGCCACTGGTCCGTCGAGCGCGGGGTGCTGCGCTTCGACGGCCTGAAGGGCGGCTACTCGCTCGCCACGAAGAAGGACTACAAGGACTTCGAGATGTTCGTGGACTGGCGCATCGTCTCCGTGCAGGGCGACTCCGGGCTCTACCTGCGCGGCTCGCCGCAGGTGCAGATCTGGGACGCGCACAACCAGTGGCACATCGGGTCGGGCGGGCTCTACAACAACAAGAAGAATCCGTCCAAGGCGCTCAAGATAGCGGACAACCTCGTGGGCACGTGGAACACGTTCCGCATCAAGATGGTCGGCGAGAAGGTGTGGGTGTGGCTCAACGGCGAGATCGTGGTGGACGGCACCACGCTCGAGAACTACTGGGACCGCTCCAGGGCGATCTTCCCGAGCGAGCAGATCGAGCTCCAGTGCCACGGCGACCCCGTGGAGTTCCGCAACATCTTCATAAGGGAGCTGTAGCCTTTCCGCTGCGGTTGGCACGATGAGCGAGTCTGCGAAGAAAGGTGAGAGCCCGTTCCTGAAGAGGTCTTCGGGAGGGAAGCCGCCCACGCGCAAGGAGATCAGGAGGGGCGGTCTCGGCGGCAGGGGGGTCTCCGCGCTGCTGGGGCAGGCGCATTCGCCCGAGGCCCCGGTCGTGCCGATGCCGCCCCTCGCCGCGCCGGAGAGGCGCGAGGCGTCCGGCGGCGGGGTCGTGGAGGTCGTCGCGGCCGACATAGAGCGGAGCCCGTACCAGGCCAGGGCCGAGTTCGACGCCGACGGCCTGAAGGAGCTCGCGGACTCGATCCGCGCCAACGGGATCGTGCAGCCCCCGGTCGTGCGCCGCCTCCCGAACGGCAGGTACCAGCTCATCGCCGGCGAGCGCCGCACGAGGGCTGCCATCATGGCCGGCCTCAAGCGGATCCCCGTGGTGCTTGTGGACGCGGAGGACCGCAAGGCCGCCGAGATGGGCGTGGTGGAGAACATCCAGCGCAAGGACCTGAACGTCATAGAGGAGGCGGAGGGGTACCGCCTGCTCAAGGACCAGTTCGGCATCACGCAGGAGGACGTCGCGGAGCGCGTCGGCAAGAGCCGCTCGGCGGTCGCGAACTCGCTGCGCGTGCTCGAGCTGCCGGACGAGGTCAAGCAGCTGCTCGCGCGCGGGCTGCTGACCTTCGGCCACGCGAAGCTCCTGCTCTCGATGGAGGGCGAGCGCGACCGCACGCTGCTCGCCCGCGAGTGCGTGGAGCGCTCCATGACCGTGAGGGATCTCGAGAGGCGGATACGCCGCATGAGCCAGCCGGTCGCCGAGCCGAAGAGGGGCGTGCCCGACATGCCGGAGTCGCACGTGCGGAGCATCGTGGACGCCCTGCGCAGCCATCTCGGGTGCGCGGTGCGCCTCACCAGCGGGATGAAGCACGCCAACGGCAAGCACACGAAGGGCCTGCTCGAGATCGACTTCCAGACGAACGACGACCTGGATCGCGTGCTGGGCGTGATGGGCGTGAAGATAGATTGATGAAGAGCGCTCTACTCCTGTGCGCCGCTGCGGCGCTCCCCCTGCTCCCGGCCCTCGGCGGCTCCGTGTCGTTCGGCGCGCCGGACGCGAAGGCGGCGATGTCCGTCGCCGCCGGGCTTGTCCGGGACTGCACGCCGCGCGACGCCGGCACGATCCGCGGCAGGCTCGCGGCGGAGTGGCTCATGGACCGCGCGAGCCGCACGGGGGTGGACGCCTCCGTGGACTCCTTCAGGGCCCCGACGCCCGACGGGGCGCGCACCTTCTCGAACGTGGTGGTGGAGTTCAGGGCCGCGAGGGAGAACGCCCCGTGGGTGGTGCTTATCTCGCACTTCGACACGCCGCCGAACATGCCGAAGGGCTTCCAGGGCGCGAACGACGGCGCCTCCACGAGCGGGCTGCTCGTCGCGCTGGCGGCGGCGATCCGCCGGGCGGGGCCGCAGCGCGACAACATCGCCCTGATCTGGACGGACGCCGAGGAGTGCCGCGTGTCGTACGCGGAGAACGACGGGCTCCAGGGGGCCAGGCGGGCGGTGGCCGCGTTCAGGGAGAAGTCCAGGGCGGTCAAGGCGGCCATAGGCCTCGACATGCTCGGCGACCGGGACCTGCACATCCGCATGCCGGCCAACGGGACGGCGGCGCTGCAGAGCGCGGTGTTCGCGGCCGCGCGGCGCATCGGGATGGAGGGGCTCGTGTCGCAGGGGCGGGACAAGGTCAAGGACGACTTCGCCGCGTTCCTCGACGCCGGCTGCCCCGCCGTGAACCTCATCGACTTCGACTACGGCTCCGCCCCGGGGAGGAACGACTACTGGCACACGGCCGAAGACACATTGGACAAGATAAGCGAGGAGTCCCTGCTGAAGTCCGGGATGCTCGTGGCTGAACTGCTCAACATGCTGGAAGGCAACGCGAAATGAACATAATAAAGATGATCCTCGGCACGAAGAACGCCCGCGAGCTCAAGAGGATCAGGCCGATAGTGGCCAGGATCAACAAGGTCGAGGAAGAGTACCAGGCGAGGAACCTCGCCGACGCGGACTTCCCCAGGATGACGGCAGAGTTCAAGGCGCGCGTGGCCGCCGGAGAGAGCCTCGACTCCATCCTGCCCGAGGCGTTCGCCCTCGTGAAGAACGCCTGCCGCCACCTCGTGGGCACCACCGAGGAGGTGTGCGGGCACACGCTGACCTGGGACATGGTGCCGTTCGACTGCCAGCTCATCGGCGGCATCGTGCTGCACGAGGGCAAGATCGCCGAGATGCAGACCGGCGAGGGCAAGACGCTCGTCGCGACGCTGCCGCTCTACCTCAACGCGCTCGCCGGGAAGAACGTGCAGCTCGTCACCGTGAACGACTACCTCGCCCTCCGCGACGCGTCGTGGATGGGGCATCTCTACAGGTACCTCGGCCTCACCGTGGGCTGCATCCAGAACTCGATGGACTCCGCCGAGCGCCGGGCGCAGTACGCCTGCGACATCACCTACGGCACCAACAGCGAGTTCGGCTTCGACTACCTGCGCGACAACGGCATGGCCGTGCAGCCGGAGCAGGTGGTGCAGAACGGCCACAACTTCGCGATCGTGGACGAGGTGGACTCGATCCTCATCGACGAGGCGCGCACGCCGCTCATCATATCCGGCCCGGCCACGGTCTCGACGAGCGCGCAGTACACCGCGCTCAAGCCGCTCGTCGAGTCGATCGTGCGGGTGCAGACCCAGCAGTGCAACGACCTCGTCGCGCAGGCGAAGAAGGCCCTCGCCGACGGCGACACCGAGGAGTGCAAGCGCCGGATATACCAGGTGTACCACTCGATGCCGAAGCACAAGCAGATGCTCCACATGTTCGAGGACCCCGCGGTGCGCAAGCTCCACGAGGACGTGGAGATGCAGATGCTCTCCGAGATGAGGAAGGAGGAGGGCATCGCGCTCCGCGGCAAGCTCTACTTCACGATCGACGAGCGCACGCGCGAGGTGTCCCTCACCGACCTCGGATGCGACAAGATGAATCCGAGCGACCCGAAGATGTTCGTCATCCCGGACCTCGCCGCCGCGATGAGCGAGATCGACGGCGACAAGTCCCTCTCCGAGCAGGAGCGCATAGAGAGGAAGAGCTCGGTGCAGACGTCGTTCATGGAGAGGTCCCAGCGCGTGCACGTGGTGGACCAGCTCCTGCGCGCGTACTGCCTGTACGAGCGCGACGTGGACTACGTGGTGCAGGACAACCACGTGTACATCGTGGACGAGTTCACCGGGCGCATCCTGCCCGGCCGGCGCTGGTCCGACGGCCTCCACCAGGCCGTCGAGGCGAAGGAGGGCGTGGAGATCGAGAAGGAGTCGCAGACCCTCGCCACGATAACGATCCAGAACTACTTCCGCCTCTACTCGAAGCTCGCCGGCATGACCGGCACGGCCGAGACCGAGGCGCGCGAGTTCAAGGACATCTACAA
>CAVERN010000096.1:0-6587 GCA_963618095.1 bacterium
GCACCTCCCGGACGGGAACGGGCAGACGCTCCAGCACGCTCCTGAAGAGCGCGATCTGCCCCTTCGTGAAGGGATCGTCCGGGTCGAACGCCATGGGGAAGTGAGAGAAGACCCCCTCGTAGTCGAGGGCGGACCCGCACTTCGACCATATTGCCGTCATCCTGTCGACGGCATGCCGCACGCCGCCCTCCCCCGTCGCGAGGATCCCGAGGCGCCCCATTCCGGTGTCGAGCTTGAAGTGTATCCTGGGGGCTTTTCTGCCGCGCCCGGCGTCGGCGATCAGGCACGCGGTGTGCATGTCCGCGACCGGAAGCGTGACCCCGGCCTCGACCATCGCGGGGATCTCGTCCGGCAGCACCGAGGAGAGGATCTGCACGGACGGCGCGCCCTTCGCCTTCCCAAAGATGCGCCTGAGCTCGAGCGCCTCGAACGGCTCCGCCACGCCGAAGTGCCTGCAGCCCGCCTCCATGAGCGTCTTGGCGTACGCGGCGACCCCAAGGCCGTAGGCGTTGGCCTTCAGCACGCACATCACCTTCGCCGGCCTCACCGCCTCGGCGATCCTGTTGTAGTTCCTGGCGAGGCGGCCCAGGTCCACCTCCACCCACACGCGCCTGCGAAGCGGATGGTCCGGGCGTCTCATCTGCCCACGCCTATGCTCTCGGGCTTCACGCCGTTCGCCTCGAACCCCGCCTTCGCTATCGCCATCTCGATGTTCTTCTTTGCGAGCTGCATCGAGTCGTAGCGCAGGAAGAGCGTCTTCGAGGCGCGGTCGAAGCGCAGCGAAGACCTGTCTACGCCGCCGAAGCCCGCGAGCGAGCTCCTGATCGCGCCCTCGGCCTCGGCCGTGAGCGCCGGGATCGAGACCTCGAAGTCCCGCACGTCCGTGCGGCGGCATCCCTGGCACGCGGAGAAGGCCGCCGCCGCGGAGATGCCCATGAGAATGAGATGCGTCCTGTTCGCCATGGCCCCTCCCCCGCTACTGCCTCGCCGTGAATATCGCGGTCACGGCGTAGTACGGATCGCTCGTGTACCTGCAGCCGAGCCGGCGCAGCCCGGCCTCGTCTCCGGGCGTCGCCATGTGCGTCATGTGCACCTCGCAGCCGCGCAGCTCGTTGAGCTTCTCCGCCGCGATCGCCGCCGCCGGATTTGTCGCGCAGGAGATGGCGAGGCCGATGAGCGCCTCGTCCAGGTTCAGCGACGTGTACGCGCCCTTCAGTATGTCGTGCTTCACGTGCGTGATCGACTGGATTATGGACTGGGCTATGAGCGGGATCTGCTCGGGGATGCCGGCGAGGAGCTTGATCGCGTTGAGCATCATCGCCGCGCAGGCGTGGAGGTCGTCGGAGTTCCGGCCCGTCACTATGCGCCCGTCGTGGAGGCATATCGCGGCGCCGGAGACGATGTTCCCGCCGGCCTTCCCCTTCCCGGCGTCCTTCGCCGTCTGCGCCGCCTGCCGCGCCGCCACCACCGGCACGCGGTCCTCGGTCTTGAGCCCGAGCTTGCGCATCAGCGCCTCGGAACGGTTCATCGAGTCGCGGTCCACCCGCCCGTCCGTGAAGTCGCACTGGTAGCGGAGGAACCTGCGTATCACCTCCTGCCGCGAGGCCTCCCTCACCACGCCGTCGTCTATTATCCCGAAGCCGATGCGGTTCACCCCCATGTCGGTCGGGGACTTGTACGGACACTCCCCCTTCGTCATGCGCTCCCAGATCGCCTTGAGGAGCGGATAGGCGTCCACGTCGCGGTTGTAGTTCACGCACGTCTTCCCGTACGCCTGGAGGTGGTACGGGTCGATCATGTTGCAGTCCTTGAGGTCTATCGTCGCCGCCTCGTACGCGACGTTGAGCGGATGCTCGAGGGGGAGGTTCCACACGGGGAAGGTCTCGAACTTCGCGTACCCCGCCCTGCCGCCGCGGCGGTACTCGTGGTATATCTGGGAGAGGCACGTGGCGAACTTGCCCGACCCCGGCCCGGGGGCCGTGACCACCACGATCGGCCTCTCCACCGGCACGTACTCGTTCTTGCCGTACCCGGCCTCGGAGACGATCGTCTCCACGTCCGCCGGGTAGCCCTGCGTGACGTAGTGGTACCACACCCTTATGCCCTGCATCTCCAGGCGCCTGCGGAACTGCTGCGCCGCTATCTCGCCGGAGTATCGCGTGATCACCACGCCCCGCACGAGGAGACCGAGCGCGGAGAGGTCGCCGATGAGCTTCAGCGCGTCGTCCGCGTACGATATGCCGAAGTCGGCGCGCATCTTCTTGTGCTCGATGTCGCCGGCGTAGATGGCGAGGATGATCTCGGCCTGGTCCTTGAGCGACTGGAGGAGGCGGAGCTTCACGTTCGGGTCGTAGCCGGGGAGGCATCTCGACGCGTGGAAGTCGTTCATCAGCTTGCCGCCGAACTCGAGGTACAGCTTGCCGAGCTTGTGCGCCCGGCGGCGGATCTCGTCGCCCTGCTCGCGCAGGTACTTTTCGTTGTCGAATCCGAGTTTCATGAATTGCGCGCGTTGATTTCGTCGAGGATCTTCTGGATCTTTCCGCGACAGCCGCCGCAGCCGCCTCCGGCCTTCGTGAAGTTCGTCACCTCCTCGACCGTGGTGAGGCCGTTCTCCGCGATCACGCGCCGCACCTCGTTCTCGCTGACGTTGTAGCAGGTGCAGAGCTTCTCGTCCTCGAGGTTGCGGTCGGCGTTCTCCCCGGTCTCGTAGTTCCTGATCGCCGCCTCCAGCGCCTCGCGCCCCATCACGCTGCAGTGCATCTTCTGCGGCGGCAGCCCGCCGAGGTAGTCCGCAATCTGCTGGTTCGTGATCGTCTTCGCCTCCTCCAGGGTCTTGCCGATCACGAGCTCGGTCAGCGCGGAGCTGGACGCGATCGCCGACGCGCACCCGAACGTCTGGAACTTCGCGTCCCTGATGCGCCCGGACTCGTCGAGCTTGAACTGGAACGTAAGCGCGTCCCCGCAGGCGAGCGAGCCGACCGTCGCGACCCCGTCAGGATTGTCCATCTTCCCCATGTTCCGCGGATTGCGGAAGTGGTCCAGCGTCTTCTCAGTATAGTTCCACATCTTCTTCCTTGCACCTCAGGCGCGTGATTATACCAAATACTGCATGGTGGTGTCAAATTTGGCAAAATAACGAAAGAATCTGTCTTTTTTCACCGTTTCGTTTTGCAGAACAAATCAGAGGCCGCGAACCACCGCATCGAACGCCGCGAGGAACTCGTCCGCCTCCATGTGCCCGTGCGCCGCCGAGACGAAGTTGCACTCGAACTGCGACGGCGCTATGTATATGCCGCGGTCGTAGAGGCCGTGGAATATCCTGGCGTAGAGCGCGGTGTCGCAGCGCCGGGCGCGCTCGAGATCCGTGACGGGCTCCTCGGAGCAGAATATCGTGAACACGCCGCCGACGCGCGCCGTGCGCAGCGGCACGCCGAGGCGCCTTGCGATCCAGTCCACCCCGTTCGCGATCTGGGCGCACACGGCGGACATCTCGCCGTACGGGCTGTCGCGCTCGAGGATCTCGAGCGTCCTGAGGCCCGCGGCGACGGCCAGCGGATTCCCGGCGAGCGTCCCGGCCTGGTACACCGGCCCGTCGGGGGCGAAGAGGTCCATCAGCTCCGCGCGCCCCCCCACGGCGGCGAGGGGAAGGCCGCCGCCGATCACCTTGCCGAGCGTGACGATGTCCGGCGAGACGCCCTCGACGGTCGACGAGTACGTGGAGAGGCCGAAGCGGAAGCCGTCTATCACCTCGTCGCAGACGAGCAGGGCGCCGGACTCGGCGGTCAGGCGGCGCAGCTCCGCGAGGAAGCCATCCGCCGGCGGCACGAGGCCCATGTTGCCCGCCACGGGCTCAACGATCGCCGCCGCGACCTCGCCGCCCCTCGCCGCGAAGAACGCCCTCGCCGCCTCGGCGTCGTTGTACGGCAGCGACGCGGTGTGCCTGGCGAGGTCCTCCGGCACGCCGGCGGAGGAGGCTCGCGCCGACCCTCCCCCGGCCGTCAGCACCCCGCTCCCCGCCTTCACGAGCATCGAGTCCGAATGGCCGTGGTAGCATCCGTCGAACTTCACCACGAGATCGCGTCCGGTCGCCCCGCGCGCGAGCCTCACGGCGCTCATCACCGCCTCGGTCCCGGAGCTGACAGCGCGCACCTTCTCCATGCCCGGCACGAGAGAGCAGAGCCGCTCCGCGAAGCGCACCTCGTTCTCCGTCACTATCCCGAACGTCGTTCCGCGCTCCGCCTGGGCGGACAGCGCCGCCGCGATCTCCGCGTTCGCGTGGCCGAGGATCATCGCCCCCCAGCTGCAGCAGTAGTCCGTGTACGTCCGGCCGCCGGAGGAGAACACCTTGCAGCCCTTCCCCCCGGCGACGACGAGCGGCGTCCCGCCGACCCCGTTGAACGCCCTCACGGGGGAGTTCACCCCGCCGGGCGTCACCCTCCTCGCCCTCTCGAACCACTCCGCGTCACGCGCATCAGAACCCACGTCCAGCCTCCTCCATCGCCTTGAGCTCCCCGTCGATCACCTCGTCCGCCGCCGCCAGGGCGGCGTCCACGGCCCCGGTCTCCGCCCGGCGCCAGTCCTTCAGGACGTCCAGCGAGACCGCGCCGACCTCCTCCGTGCAGTTGGGCGGCATCCCGAGGTCGAGCACCACCCTCCCGGGCACGCGGCTCGTCACCACCGGCCCGGGCGCGGAGAGGGCGCACACGAGCGCGTCGCACTCCGGCAGGGCCTCCCCGTGGTGCACGACCGCGACGTCGCACCCGCCGAGCATCCTCGCCACGGACGCGCCGAGCGCGCCGGAGCCGAGCACCGCGATCCTGGCAGTGCGCAGGTCGAGCCGCGAGGAGAGATAGTCCACCGCCGTCGCCTCGATCTCCCGCACGTCGAGCAGCCCCTCCGTCGCGTGCCGCACGAGCTTCGAGACTCGCAGCACCTCGTCGAACACGCCCCGGATCCTCCCGCCGGCCGTCCCCGCCGAGACGGCGGCGTCCAGCGCGTCCTTGACCTGCCTCACCACGTGGAACTCTCCGGCCCAGGCGGACCCGAGGCCCGCGCAGACCTTCACGAGGTGGCGGAACGCCTCCGCGCCCTCGAGCGCGAAACGCTCGCCCTCGCGCAGGGATGCGAGGCCCATCATGCGGCGCACCAGGCCTTCGTCCACGTCGCCGTCCACCACGGCCTCCACGCGCGTGCAGGTGCTCAGCACCGCCGCGCCAGCCACGCCCTTCAGGGAGAAGATGGCGCGCGACGCGCTCTCCGCGTCCCCGAGAAGCGCATGGCAGGCGGCGCGCCGCCCGGACGCGAGCAGGTGGTCGTCGGTGCCTACCACCATGAGCCGCCCCGCGCCCATGCCGTCCAGGAATCGCCCTATCGCCTGCCTCAGCGCCTTCGCGCCCGCGCACGACGCGCCGTTCGTCGAGACCGCGACCGTGGCGCCGCCGGCGCGCGTGACGGCGGGCGTCACGAAGTCGCCGTCCGCCCAGTTCATGTCCGCGCAGCAGCACGGCGTGCCGGCCCGGCGCGCGGCCTCGAGTATCCGCCTGTTCACGCGCTTGTCGCTGGTGCAGGCGAACGCCACCATCCTGCCGGCGCAGTCCTCGTCGCGGAACTCCCTCCCCACGAACTCCACGCCGCGCTCCTCCAGTCCGCCGGCGTCGGGGGACACCACCACCACGTCCACGCCGCAGTCGCGCAGGAACGCCGTCTTCCTCCGCCCCACCTTGCCGTACCCGACCACGAGCGCGGGGCGCGGCCCGGCGACCAGGTTCACGGGCACGGTGTGGACCGAAGGCCTCATCTCACAGCGCCGCCCCGCCGTCAGCGGACCCCGTTCCAGGCGGCGAACCGCGCCTCGGCGAGCCGGCGGTACTTCGCGCCGGACCCTCCGTTCACGAACGGGTCTATCGATATGCCGCCGCGTGCGGCGAACTTGCCCACGACCTCCATGTACTTCGGCCTGAGCAGCCTCGACAGGTCGTCGTAGATCACGTTCACCACGTCCTCGTGGAAGTCGCCGTGGCTGCGGAAGCCGAAGAGGTAGAGCTTGAGCGACTTGGACTCCACCAGTCGCCTGGCCGGGACGTAGCGGATCGTGAGGGTCGCGAAGTCCGGCTGGCCCGTCTTCGGACAGAGCGTGGTGAACTCCGGGCAGGTGAACGTGACCCAGTAGTCCCGCTCGGGATGGGCGTTCGGGAACGACTCCAGGACGTCCGGCGAGTACGACCCCGGCACCGCAGCGCCGGAGCCGAGCGACTTCAGAGATTCAAGACCTGGACGCATCGCCTGTGAAGCCTCCTACTTCGCGCCGTCCTCGCGGATCCAGGTCTTGCCCTTGTAGTCCGGCGGCACGTAGCCGTGCTCCGAGCCCTGGACCCACACGAACCTCTTGGGGCAGGTCATCGTGTTGTACATCTTCACGAGCCCCGTGGGCGGGCAGCAGTAGTCGCCGAGGCCCGCGCGCGGCACGACCACCCTGCACGTCTTGGGGATGAGGGCGGACACGATCGCGGCGTCGTAGTACCCCAGGGCCGGGGTCCACTCGATGTACCAGCCGTCGCCCGACATCTTGTTCGCCGGGTCCTTGCGGA
>CAVERN010000097.1:0-6573 GCA_963618095.1 bacterium
CCCCAGGGCCGTCCCGCCGAGCAGTATCGGCACGGTGAGGGAGAGGGACGGGCCGACGCCCCGCTTCAGCACGTCAATCACGGGCTCGTCCGCCTCCGCCGACACCCCGAAGTCCCCATGCGCCAGGTCAGAGCAGAACTTCACGAACTGCCCGTGCAGCGGCAGGTCGTAGCCGTACTTGTGGTTGAACGCGGCGATGGACTCCTTCGTGGCGTTCTTCCCGAGCACCACCTGCGCCGGAGAGCCGCCGACCACGTTGAACAGCAGAAACGTGAGCGCGATTATCCCAAACGTGGTGGGGACGAGCTCCAGAAGCCTCTTCAGGGCATACTTCAGCATTTCCCGCCGCCGTCCACGGCGCGAGCGAACAGATTCCGGCACACGCCGAGATTCGCCGCCTGCCATCGGAGCGCCCCCATGAAGAAGGCCTTCTTGGCGGCGAACCCATACCGCGCCGGCATCGGCGGGGAGAACCTCTCCAGCTCCTCCCAGCAGTGCGAGAGGCGGAAGTCCATCGCGCGGGTTCGCTCCGCGAAGCCCGCGAAGAAGCGCTCTCGCAGCGCATCGCTCCGCCCGCCGTCCACGCCGCGCCCGTGCGCGAACGACAGGAACGCCGCCGCGTACTCCGTCATGTAGAACCGGGCCGCCGCCCGGAAGTTCCGCTCCGTGCAGGACACGTCCGGCCAGCCGCAGCTGCCCCTCAGCGAGCAGGTGGAGACCCTGCCCGGCATGAGCCTCGCCCTCTCGGAGTCCCACGAGAAGCGGTATATCTCCTTGCCGACCCCGTACAGCGCGCTCTTCGCGGAGGCGTCGTACTTCCCCATCGCCATGTTCTGCGCCGCCGCGTCCCCCATAAGGAAGGCGAGGCGGTCCTGCACGGCCTCGTCCGAAAGGAGGTTGGCCGGTATGCCGCCGAGAGGCTCGCCGTCGCAGCGCGTGCGCACATAGTAGTCGTACACGAGCCTCCGGCCGATGCCGGAGCGGTGCTGCAGGATCCTGTAGTTCGGCAGGGAGGCGCCCACCGCCTTGAAGATCCCCACGCGCGCCAGCACATACGCCCCATACCCGCCGCCGGCCGAGGAGAGGCGCTTCTCGACGAACGACTCCACGAGCGGGCGGCAGTTCGTCTTGAAGGAGATCTCCCTCGTGTTTCCCCGACCGGGCCCCGCCGCGACCGAGTCGGGCTCGTCCGTGCGGAGCTCGTAGACGTTGGCGTACTCGATGAACTCGTCCTTGCTGAGCACCTGCCTCACGTTCGTGAGGAGCATCTCCGTGCGCTCGTCCGCCCCCGCGTGGAACTGGGGCGCCCCATTCACGAACGTCGCCCCGGGGAGCGCGGTTCGACGCGCGTCGAACGCCGTGGCGGCCACCTCGCCGGACCTCGCGTAGACCTCGCCCGTGAGGCTCATGTAGAGCGCCTCGGCGAACTCGCGAGAGTCCTCGTCCGCATACTCGGGACGGGTCAGCATCGCCCGGAACTGCGCGTCGATCTCCGCCACGCGCGCCGGAGCGCGGTCCGGCTCGGTCTCTATGTCGCCGAGAAGCTCCTCGAGCCGCGGGACGAGCTTCTCGAGCGCGGCGCCGCGAAGCATCCCGAACGGCTCGATCTCGTGGTGGCCGTGGAACTTCGCCATCCGCATGAAGCTCGTCCCGCCGCCCTCGAACACGCCCACGAGCTCCCGCAGCCCCCTGCGGAACGCCTCGAAGTCCGTCCGCGCAAGCGCGGCGAACCGATGGAACTCCGGCCACGAGAGGAAGTGCACGCCCTTCACGGAATGGAAGTACGCGATCCTGGAGGCTATCCGCTTGCGGCTCTGCGCGACCGCCGCCCGGATCCCGGCCTCGGACCACGCCAGCGGCTTCACGCGCCACTCCTGGCCGAGTTCCCGGAAATGCTGGAGCGTCTCGTCGTTGCGCTCCGCCATCACCACGTCCTCCATCGCCATGCCGAGGCCGCGCACCAGCCAGTCGTCGAGCGCCACCACCTTCCGGCACGGCACCCCGCGCTGGGAGATCTCGAGCCTGCCGCCGACGACGTTCGCCACGAGGACGTCGTTCTCCATCGCGGGAGACCGCCTCTCGGGAGGCAGGTCGCACAGGTCCCAGAGCCTCCCCGAAAGGAGCGGCAGGGCCGCGACGCTGTGGTTTCCGCTCGTCACCGTCATGAGATGCCCGAGGGCGCCCGGCGCGAGGTCGTTCTTCTCGACCAGCAGCACGGAGGCGTGCTCGTCAAGCTGGCCCCACACGTCCCGCTCGAAGACGAGCGTGTCCGCCCCCAGGTCGAACGCGTGGAACGCGCGATCCGCCCCCATCACCCTCGCCACGACGCGGCCGGGGCGCCTCTCGGCCGCGTCCCGCAGATGGCGCAGCAGCGACTTCAGACGCGACTTGCTCATGGTCTGCGGGCCCGAAGCCCCTCCCTCTCGATGAGTCCGTGGGTGAATTCCGCCATGGCGCGCAGTCCGGCCGCGTGCGCCGCGTGGTGCAGGTTGGAGAGCGCCGCCGGCACGTGACGGGCGAACTGCCCCTGGCCGACCTTCACGAGACGGCAGAACGCGCCGATCGCCTGGCACAGCCTCTGCACCGCGGCAAGCCGCACGGCGCGGGGCGATGGGGCGCCGGGAACGGCGCACGCCACGCCCAGGAGCGTCTCGCGGTCAGCCTCGGACATCGCGACGTACGGGTCGTAGAGGAGCGACGCCACGTCGTATGCCGCCGCGCCGCTTCGCATCCCCTGGTAGTCGATGAGGTACGGCAGGCCTCCGCCGTCCGGGAAGATCATGTTGGAGCTCTGGAAGTCCCGGTGCACGAGCGCCGCCGGCTCCCGCACGAGCTCTTCGGCGACGAGCGCCATCTCCCCGCGCACCGCGTCCGGCACGCCGTCCATCGCGAGCCTGCCCTTCACGCACTCGTCCTCGAAGAGACCGACCTCCCAAGCGTAGAGCGCGGCGTCGAATCCCGGCTCGAGGTCGGGGATGGACGGGTCGTCCGGCGATATCGCCCAGAGCGACTTGAGGACGTCCAGCGCCGGCAGGTAGAGCCTCACGAGATCGGCGCCCTTCTCGCCGGCGAGCTCGTTCAGGGAGCGCCCGCGCACGAATTCCGTGGCGTAGGCGCGCTCTTCCGGGAGATCCGCCAGCAGCGCCGGCACCCTCACGCCGCGCCCGGAGAGGAACCGGGTGATCGGGGCGAAGCGGGCGTTCTCCCTGCGCGTCGTCTCGTACACCACCGCAAGCGCGTCCGGCGCGCCTTCGCGGTAGAGGCGGAAGAATATGCGGTCGGACCCTCTCGCGTCGAGGAACTCGGCGAGGGCCCCGCCGCCGCAGCCGAGCGCCTTGACCACGCCGTCGAGCCGCCGGTCGCAGAAGAGGCCCGGCTCCATCGGCTCGGAGTTCATCTCGCGATACGCCGGCACCGTGCCGACGTCGCACCAGAGCGCCTCTGGCTGCTGCACCCCCACGACAAACTTCGCGGAGCCCATCATCGCCGCCTCGTACGCCTCTACGATGGAGCAGAAGCCCTCTCCGCGCCCGCCCTCGGCCGCGCGCGCCGCAGGCAGGTGGCGCAGAACCTCCGGCGAGAGGAGCGCGACGCCGCAGTAGGTGTACGTTCCGTCGCACCCGGCGTCGTCGGACCGCCAGTTGCACACGCGCCCCTCCATGTCCGCCTCGACCGTCCTTGGGCCGTAGTCCTCCGAGATCCAGCAGGCGGCGAAGCGCCCGCTCCTCTCGAACGCCTCCTCTATTGGCTCGGGGTCGAGGCCCTCCGATACGATGTCGCCGTTCACGAGCCAGAACGGGTCGTCGCCTATCCACCCGGCGAGCGGGCGCAGCGCCCCGCCGGTGCCGAGGATCGCGTCCTCCCGAGACACCGATATGGAGATGCCGCGGCAGTCCCGCCCGCCGCGGTACTCGTCCACGAACCGCTCCACCTGGTCCGCCATGTAGTGCGCGTTCACCCGGATCTCCTCGACCCCCCAGGACACGAGCATGTCGAGCGCCCTTCCGAGCATGGGCTCGCCCATCACGGGCAGGAGCGGCTTCGGCCTGGACAGCGTGAGCGGCCTGAGGCGCGTGCCGAGGCCGGCGGCGAGGAGGACTGCCTTCCTTACCGCCATTGCATCCTCGGCCTTTGCATCTTGACCTTCGGCTCCTCGAGTCCCAGCGCCCACCACTGGTCCCCTATGCCGGTGTTCGTGAAGTGCGCCACCCGATTGTTCACGAGCGCCTCGCGGTTCGCCTTCAGCACCGCGCTGTCGCTGTCCTTCAGCGCGGCGTTGAGCGCCCGTATCGCCTCGTCCACCTCGCCGCGCTTGACGAGGATCCACGTCCACGCGGCGGCGATGAGCACGTTCTGGTTGTAGCGGAGACGGCGCGACCCCTTCCTGTAGACCTTGGCGATCTCCGCCGTCGGCCTGCCGAGCGCGTACATCCGCGCCATCTTCATGGCGTGCATCGTGGGGTCGACGAACAGCGCCTTGCCCATCAGGCGGTCGCACTCGCCGTAGTCCTTCACCATCCAGCGCAGCTGGAACTGCGCCGTGGCGATCTGCCGCCTCATGAGCGGCACCCAGAGGTCAAAGCGGTGGAGCCTCTCCGTGAGGGCGAGCGCCTCCTCCACGAACTTCCTCTGCTCGCGGGCCATCTCGTCCTGCGCCTCGCGGACGGACCCCGGGGGGCGCACCTGCCAGCGGTTCGCCTTGGCCTGCAGGGCCTTCTGGCCGGCGAGCAGCGTCTGCTCCACGGCCTTCATCTCGGCCTTGACCTTGCGCTGGACGAGCACCCCCAGCCCCACCTGCACCGCGCCGAACGCCACAGCGCCGAAGAAGGAGGCCCACCCCGCGCCCATCGCGCCGGAAAGAGCGAGCGCGGCGCCAGTCCCGAGTCCGCACAGCGCGGCGATCGTCAGAGAGAGCATGGGTCCACCTCCAGCGCCGCGTCGCCCTCGACCAGGATGCCGCGCTCCGCAAGGGCGCGCCGCCACTTCGCCTGGAGATCCGCCCGGCATGTCGCGGGGGAGTCCGAGCCCTCGGCGTTCTTCACGGGGGAGAACTCGTCCTTCGCGTCGAACGCGAGGAACGCGGCCTTCTTCGCGTCCGGGAGGACGTCGAAGATGAACTTCTCGAACTTGTACCCGTTCGGCTCGGAGGGCTTCACGACCTTGCCGTCGCCGCCGACCATCGCGATCTTCTTGTGGGCGAGGTGGAGCGGCATCGGCCGCGCCGCCTCGCGCTCGAGGAACGCGCGGTCGAACACGTGGATGGCGGGCGAGCCGTAGAGGAAGTAGAGCTTCCCGCCCTTCGTCCGGCGCTCGCACTGCTCCTTCGTCATCTCCGTGTACTCGACCATCCTGAAGGACTTGCCGAAGCGCATCGGCACGCCGACCTTCTCGTAGGGGTCGCGCTTCGCGCAGAGCTTGAGCGTGTACTCGCTGCCCTGGAGCACGTGGTAGCCGACGAACGCCTCGTCCGCCACGTCGACGAGCGGATTGTCCACCTGGAAGAAGAACACCGAGCGCACCCCGCGCCGCCTCATGTCCGCAAGCGCACCGGAGCGGCTGAGCGAGGCGAGCACCCCGCCGTGGCCGTCCGGCGACATGAACACGTGGCCCGGCGCGTCGAGGACGATCTCGCCGTCGGGCGAGAGCCCTGGCCACATCCCCTGGCGGAAGAGCGTCACGTCCCTGCGGTCGAGGCCGAACCACCCGTTCTCCTCGAAGCACCGGAGCGTCGCGGCGTGGTTCGCCTCGGAGGTCATCACGTAGAGCGGCACCCTGGCGCCGTACTTCCTCGACTTCGCCAGCACCTGGCGCGCGTGGAAGTAGAAGAGAGGCCTCCCGGTCACGGGGCCGATCGGGTACGAGCCCTTCGGCCCGTCGAACCCGAGGCGCGAGCCCTGCCCGCCCGCGACGAGCAGCACCGCCACCCGCCCGGACCTCAGCTCGGCCGCGCCCCTCTCCCTGGCCTCGGCGAGGGAGCGTCCCCTCAGCTCCGCGACCTTCGGCGCGAAGCCGCCGGCGTTGCCCGCGTCGCGCGCCTCGCCGCCGCGCGCGGCCTCGGCGAGCATCGCCCGGCACCGCGCCAGCTCGGCGAAGTCGATTCCCGCTATCTGCGAGAGCAGGGACCTTCGCTCGGCGGCGCCGAGCCTCCCCCAGAACCGCAGCACGCCACCCTGCCCGTTGTCCTCCAGCAGCTTCCTTGCCTGCGCGTAGTTCATTCCATGACCTCCTTGCCCCCCCCCGGGGAGAATCTCCTACCTGTTCCTCAGGGCCGCCTGCGCCGCGGCGAGGCGCGCGATCGGCACGCGGTACGGCGAGCAGCTCACGTAGTCGAGGCCGAGCTTGTGGCAGAACTCGACGGACGACGGATCGCCGCCGTGCTCGCCGCAGATGCCGCAGTGGAGCTTCGGGCGCACGCCCTTGCCGAGCTTGATCGCCATCTCCATGAGCTTGCCGACGCCCTCCTGGTCGAGCTTCGCGAACGGATCGTTCTCGAAGATCTTCTTGTCGTAGTAGGCCGAGAGGAACTTGCCCGCGTCGTCGCGCGAGAAGCCGTAGGTCATCTGCGTGAGGTCG
>CAVERN010000098.1:0-6547 GCA_963618095.1 bacterium
GATGGTGCAGCAGTAATCCCAAGGCAAGTCAGGACTCGATATGGCCAAGATAGCGACATTGAACATAGGCGCATCGCGCGTGGTGCTGGCCGAGTACGCGGTGAAGGGGGGCTCCGAGCCCGTCCTCTCCGCCTACGGCTCCGCGCCGATCGACGGGCTCGACTGGGAGGCCGAGGGCTCCGCCGACGCGGTCTTCGTGCCCGCCCTGCGCGAGCTCGCCGCGTCCACCGGCATCAGGCCGGGCACGCTCTACCTCGCCCTCAACGGGCAGATGGTGTTCCCCCGCTTCACGAAGTTCCCGCGCGTGGCGGGCGAGAAGCTCGACGAGCTCGTGCGGTACGAGGTGGAGCAGGAGGTCCCCTTCCCGATAGACGAGATCCTCTTCGACAGGCAGATCCTCGGCGAGACCGCCGAGGGCGACCTGGCGGCGATGGTCGTCGCGGCAAAGACCGACCAGGTCACGAAGGTGACGGACGCCGTGATCGCCGCGGGATTCAACCCGGTCGTCGTGGACGCGGGCCCGATGGCCGTGCTGAACGCGCTCCGCCGCTCCTATCCCGGCCTCGACGGCGGCTCGGTGGTGCTCGACATCGGCGCGAAGACGACCTCCCTCATACTCGTCGAGAACGAGAAGATCTACCTCAGGTCGATCCCGGTCGCGGGCAACGCGATCACGAAGGAGATCGCCCAGTCCTTCTCGTGCACCTTCGAGGAGGCGGAGGCGATGAAGCGCGAGCGCGGCTACGTGTCGCTCGGCGGCGTGACGGAGGACGCCGACGAGGTCTCCGACAGGGTGTCCAAGGTCGTGCGCGCCACGCTCACCCGCCTGCACGCCGAGATCCTGCGCTCGATAAACTTCTACCGCTCCCAGCAGGGCGGCTCCGCGCCGAAGAGGCTGTTCATCACCGGCGGGAGCGCCGTGCTTCCGCAGATAGACGAGTTCTTCCGCGAGACGCTGAAGATCGAGGTGGAGTTCCTCAACCCCTTCGGCGGCGTCGCCTTCGGGCCGAAGGTGGACGTGAACGCGCTCGAGTCGGACGCCTTCACCCTCGCCGAGTCCGCGGGCCTCGCGCAGCGCGCCTCGTCCGCCGCCTCCTTCGCGATAAACCTCCTCCCGCCCGCGCTCGTCGAGAAGGCGCGCACGATCAGGCGCGTGCCGTTCATCGCCGCCGGGGCTGTGGCGATCCTCGCCTCGCTCGGCGCGTACGTGGCGAGCGAGTGCCACATGGCCGGGGTCGCCGAGGCCGAGATGGCGGCCGTGGAGGCGCGCAACGGGCGTCTCCGCGACCTCGAGACGAAGCTCAAGGCCGCCCAGAAGAAGGCCGGGGAGGAGCTCTCGAAGAGCGACGCCTTCCAGCGCCTGATGGCGTCCCGCTTCTCCACGCTCCACGCCATGGACGACGTGCGGCAGTCCCTCCTGCCCGGGATGTGGATCACCTCGTGGGAGACGGTCCCGCCGAAGGGCGACGCGGAGGACGGGGAGGCGCTCGCCCTCACGAAGGTGACGATCCGCGGATGGCGCGAGACGCTCTCCGCCCTTGAGGGCGAGCACCGCAGGCGCAACGAGGGCAAGCGGATGACGGCCGAGGAGATCGTCGCCAGCGCCCTGAAGACGCGGCGCAGCGTCGTGCCCGAGAGCGTGAAGATCGTCGTCTCGCAGAAGGACATCAACAACAAGGGGGTCCTCTCCGAGTTCGCCATCGAGCTGGCGTTCGCGAAGCCCGCATCGGCCGATCCGAACGCGGGCAGGCCCGTCTCGAAGAAGAAGAGGAAGGGAGGTCGGAGATGAGTCCCGACAAGCTGAAGAAGGTGTGTCTTGCGCTGCTCGGGGTGTGGGCGGCCGCGGCGGCGTACCTCTGCTACCTGGCGTACGACGCGACGTCCGGCCGCGGCGAGGCGGAGCAGGGCCTGGAGACGGCGAACGAAGCGTTCCGCCGGTTCAACGACGCCGCCGTGTTCCCGTCCCTCGCCTCCATAGCGAGCGTGAAGTCGAACGAGGTCACGTGGGGGGCGTGGTACGACGCCGCCTTCGCGCTCGCCGGGCGCGGCGACAGGGAGTTCCCGTCCGAGACGCCGCCCGTATTCAAGCAGCGCCTCCGCAGCACGGTGCGCCGCCTGCAGTCCCTTCGCGGGGAGGTCGAAGGCAAGCTCGCCCAGCCGGCGTTCTTCTTCGGCTTCGAGAAGTATCTCGGCGAGACGGACGCGCTGCCGGGCGCGGACGACGTGCCGCGCCTCGCCGCCCAGCTCGACTTCGTGGAGTACCTCGCCGAGACCCTCGCGGAGTCCGGCGTGAAGGAGGTCAAGGGCCTCGTCCTCCGCGAGCCGAAGGAGGACGACGGCGAGTGCGCCCGCCACCTGGACTACGCGCTGACCTTCTCCGCCCGTCCAGCGGGGCTCGTCCGGGCGCTCAACGCCCTCGCCGCCTCCCAGCGGTTCGTCGCGGTGACGGAGTTCTCGTTCCGCGAGACGGGCGACTCGATCACCCCGCGCCTCTCCGCCGAGAAGAAGAAGGACGCCCCGTCCGGGCGCGGGCGTCGCGGACGGCGCGGCGCGGCGGCAGAGGAGCAGCAGGTCGACGACAGCAAGAAGGCGAACCGCCTCGTCACTGATCCCGCCGTGAACGCAGAGTTCGAGGTGTCCATGACCGTGAAGGTCTACGACTTCCGCGTCCCGCCGGAGGCGGAGAGCGCCAGGCCCAAGAGGAAAGGGGTGAGATGATGGCTTCCAGGGAGAACTTCTTCAAGGCGCACTGGGACTGGCTCGTTGCCGGGCTGGGGCTCGCGCTGCTGGCCGGGTCGGCCGTGATGTTCGTCGGGGCCTTCGGCCATTCGGCGGAGGACGCCGCGCGGGCGTGCACCATGCGCCTGGACGCGACGCGCCCGGCGCACGACGGCGTGCCGGCCGCCGACATGTCGCTCTTCCAGTCGGTGTTCCGCACCGCCAAGTCGCCGCCCGCGATGGTCGAGATCGACCCCAAGAAGGCGAGCTTCCTCGCCAGCGAGACGCGGATCGTGTGCAAGGCGGAGAAGGACGCCGTGCGCGACGGCAAGCCCGTGAGGGGCTGCGGCCGCCCGATCCCGATCGAGGCGAAGGCCTGCCCGTACTGCGCGGTCGTGCAGGACACGGGGATCACGAAGGAGGAGGAGGGCGTGCGCAGGATGCGCGAGTGGTCCGAGCGCTACGGCGTGGACCTCGCGCGCAGCCCCGACGTCGATTCCGACAAGGACGGCTTCACCGACCTCGAGGAGTACGAGTACGCCGCCGCGCACGGCGTGGCGATGAACCCGAAGGACCCGACGTCGCATCCGGACTACCTGGACTCCCTCTTCGTCGAGGGCGAGATGAAGCAGACCTTCCTGCCGTTCTACCTCCAGACCGTCTCGCCGGTCCCGAACGGCTGGCGCTTCAACTTCCGCGACACGGCGAAGAAGAACGCCTACGGCCAGGCCACGGTGTACAGCGTGCTGAAGGGCGAGCAGATCGGCAAGACCGGCTTCTCCGCGACGAAGTTCGAGAAGAGGACGGAGGAGCGCGCGGTGCCTGGCACGAAGGGCAGGCTCAAGAAGAAGGTGGACGTCTCCGTGGTGGAGCTCGTGAGGAAGTCCGACGGCAAGGTCGTCTCCGCCCCCCTGAACGAGCGCCGCGTCCCGGTGGAGAAGCAGGCGGAGCTCTCGTTCCGCCGCGGCGAGGGGAAGCGCTTCACCGTGAAGCCCGGCGACGAGATCTCGCTCTTCTCCCGGAAGTACCGCGTCCTGTCGCTCGGAGAGGACGCGAAGAGCCCGGAGGTGCGGGTCGTGGACGTGCTCACGAAGGCCGAGGCGATCATAACGAAGGACGGGAAGAAGGCGGGCAGGTAGCCCGCGTCCCGGCGGCGTACGGAGCGGTCTGAAAACAATGCTTGATTTGCGGGATGGTATTTTGTATTATTTGCCAATCCCCTTTAAGGAGTGGAATAGATGATTAAAGTTAAGAGCCTGGTGGTTCCTGGTGTGGTCTGCGCGGCGGTGGCCGGCGCGATGGTCGCGTTTGCCCAGGATGATCTCGATAGCCTTCTGAAGGATCTTGAGTCCGACGGCGGCGCAAAGCCCGCCGCCGCAGCGGCGGCGAAGCCGGCCCCTGCCGCTCCCGCCGCGGCGGAGCCGGAGATTTCCGCTGCGGCGGAGAAGAAGGCCGAGGCGCCAGCGGCCGAGTCCGCTCCCGCGGTCGTTGCCGAGCCCGCTCCCGCAGTAGCAGCAGAGGAGAAGGCGGAGGAGAAGCGGGAGGCCGCGCCCGCCGCAGTCGCGGCGGCCGAGCCCGCGGCGGCGGAGAGCAAGGCCGCCGAGCCTGCGGAGGAGGCGGCTCCGGCGGTCGCCGCCAAGGCGCCTGCGGCGGGGAGCAAGCCTGCGGCGGCCGAGGAGAAGGGTGCGTCCGAGGCGGAGGTGGCGAGCTTCCTCGAGGATCTTGCCCGAGTGCCCGGGGATGGCGCGAAGGCGGCGCCCGCGAAGGACGCGGCGCCCGCCAGGGCGGCGACGGTCTCCGTCGCGGTCGTCAAGAAGCCCGTGCCGGCCGACCCCGACGCCGCGCTCGTCAGCGAGCTGATGGCGACCGAGGCCCTGCGCCGCGAGGCGATCGACCGCCAGGCGCGCCGCGAGGTCGAGGACGCCCGCGAGGCGATGTCCGACCGCGACTGGGAGACGGCGTACCGCAAGTACTCCCTCGCGTTCAAGCACCTGAGCGACCGCGCCGACTCGGTGGAGATCCGCCGCGAGTGCGCGCAGGGGATGGCCGAGGCCCGCTACCAGGCCGGGCGCGAGGCGTTCCGCAGCGGCGAGATGGACGCCGCCCGCCAGTTCGCGGCCGAGGCCCGCACGCTCCGGCATCCGCGCGCCCAGGCGCTCATCGAGGCGATCGAGGGCGACACGGTGAGCGTCGAGGAGAAGGACGTCTCCGAGATCGCCCACCGCCGCAACGACGCCGACTACAGGACTAACCGCGACTCGATCCGCCGCCGCCTTCGCCGCAGCGCCCAGTACCTCGCGGTGTCCGACCTCGACAAGGCCCTGGAGGAGTGCGAGCTCGTGATCCGCTTCGACCCGTACAACAGCGAGGCGCTCGAGCTCCGCCGCCGCATCCAGCGCCGCCGCGAGGTGATCCTCGACAAGGAGCGCAACGCTACGCGCGAGGGCATGATAGCGGACGTGAACGCCGCCTGGCGCCCGGTCTACGCGGTGAACTCCCTCGAGCTGAAGGGCATAGACGGCGGCACCACCCGCACGAGCCTCGGCGACGACAAGGAGCGCACGATGGAGCAGCTCGTCGAGAAGCGCATGAAGGAGATGATCCTGCCCTCGATCTCGTTCAGGCCGCCGGCCACGATCGCGGACGCCGTGGAGTACTTCAAGCAGGCCTCGCGCGACTTCGACCGTCCCGACATCCCGATCGACCAGCGCGGCTTCAACTTCGTGCTCGACCTCGGCAAGCAGCTCGTCGCGCAGGGCGGCGGCGAGGCGGCGGCGGCCGATTCGGGGAACGACTTCGCGGCCAGCGCCGACAGCGGCGACTCCGCTTCGTCCGCCAGCGCGGACGGCATGCCCCTCATCCCGGCGATCGCCGCGAACAACGTCTCGCTCTGGGACGCGCTCAAGCTCGTCTGCCGCGTGACGAAGTTCAAGTTCCAGATCCAGGAGGGCCCCGTGGTGATGGTGATGCCCGAGAGCATGACCACCGAGGACCTCGTCACGCGCACGTACGACGTCACCGAGAACTTCGCCGAGCGCATGAGCGGCGCGGCCGAGGACGTGCAGGACATGAAGGGCGGGTTCGGCGGCTCCGCCAAGGGCGGCGACGAGGCCGCCGCGGACGACCAGGAGGCGAGCTGGAAGAAGTTCTTCTCGCTGATGGGCGTGAAGTGGGCGGAGGGCTCGAGCATCGTCTACCTGAAGACGATCGGCAAGCTGCGCGTGACGAACACCAAGGACCAGCTCGCCGTGATCGAGGCGGCCCTCGCCGGCGAGCTCGGCGCCACACCGAAGCTCATCGAGATCGAGGCGCGGTTCGTGGAGGTCGCGCAGGAGGACCTCAACTCCCTCGGCTTCGAGTGGCTGCTCAACTCCGACTACACCCTCGGCATGAACGGCAAGCTCGGCAAGATCCTCGGGCTCAAGGGCGGCAAGTGGACTTCCGAGTCCAACTCCAAAGTCACCGACTACAGCGTCACCAGTACTCAGACCGAGACAATTAACGGCGACCCGAATCTGAATCCGTCTTGGTCGACTCGTGAGGGGGTGACGACTACTACCTCGAAGAGCACCTGGTCGGAAAAGACGCTGGGCGATCAGCACAGCGGCGCGAAGTGGGCGCGCAACTCCACCGGCAGTAGGCGCAACATCGGCATAACTGGCGACGGAGGGAAGACGTACCAGACCGGCATGCGCTACCTCTCCACGGACGGCAACCACATCTCCGGCGAGGGCTACTCCACGAACGACCAGTTCATGAGGGTCAACGCGTTCCTCGGCAACGCCGACCTCTCGATGATCCTGCACATGCTCTCGCAGCGCAGCGACAC
>CAVERN010000099.1:0-6535 GCA_963618095.1 bacterium
AGGAGTTCAACGACTTCTGCATGGGCCTGCCGCGCTACAAGCGTCCGCGCAAGGTCATCTTCGCCGAGGTCCCGCGCAACCCGACGGGCAAGATCGAGAAGCCGAAGCTCCGCCGGATGTACGGCGGCGCCGGGCTTGTCGCCCAGCAGAACGGGATCGGGGGCTGAGCGGGGGCGGCGGCCCCGCGCGGGCTTCTTCGGCTTGGGTCGCGCATGGCCGGCGAGACAGTCAAGACCAGGGGGGTGGTGATAGGCATACGCCCCTGGTCGCGCACGAGCCACGTGGTGACGTGGATCACGCCGGAGCGGGGCCCGGTCGTGACGCTCGTCAAGGGGGCGGTCCGCCCCAAGAGCCGGTTCCTCGGGCAGTACGACCTCTTCTACACGTGCGAGCTCGTCCACTACGTGCGCTCGAGCGGCGACCTCCACGCGATACGCGAGGCGTCCCCGCTCGACATGCGCGAGTACATACGGGGCGACTTCCGGGCCACCGCCTTCGCCTCCTACGCCGCGTACCTCGTCGGGGAGCACTGTCCGCACGGCAGCGAGGCGGGAGAGTGGTTCGGCTTCCTCGAGCGCCAGCTCGACTCGCTCTCCGGGAGGAGGGCGGACGCGAGGGCGGTCGTCGGCCTGGAGTGCGAGTTCCTCTCGCTTGCGGGGCTGGCGCCGGACTTCTCGGGCGCGGACCCCTCCGCGGAGAGCGTTCCCTTCGCGATTGACCTCGGGCACGTGGGCGAGGGGGGGCGGACCGTGCGCCTCCCCGGCTCGGCGGCGAGGGCCGTCATCTCCCGTGGCGCGGAGGGCTCGGAGGGGGACGTGGCCGTCGCCGCGAGGTTTCTCGGCCTGTTCATGCGCTACCATCTCGGAATGCCGTCCGCAATAAGGCGCGACACGCTTCTGCTTCTTGCAAGCAAGGCTCGGAAATGATACAATCCGCCAGTCATTTTTTCACGAGACTATGGAGGGACGAGGTTTCATGGCAGACAGGAAGATTGAGGATCTTGCGGCGGAGCTCCAGCAGGAGACGGAGGCCCAGGATTTCGCGGGCGCACTGAAGACGATCAAGGCAAACAAGGACGTTCTGACCACCAACCTCCAGTCCGCGGGCGTGCGGGAGATTCTCAAGAAGGCGACGAAAGACCGCCTTCTTCTTTCTTTTGTGGACGCCGTCGGGTTCGGCTCGCGCCCTCTCGCGGAGTCGCTGGCGCGCCTTGAGCGGCTCATGTCGTTCACCCCTGGCACGCGGGTGCTCACCGCGGCGTGGGGCCTTGGCGAGATCAAGCGCCTCGACTACTTCTACCGCAGGATAACGGTGGACTTCAAGGTCCGCAAGGGCCATCAGCTCACCTTCGACGCGGCGTGCGAGATGCTCGTGATCGCGCCCGAGGACCACATCCTCGTGACGGCGGCGGCGGACCCCGCGCGGGTGGACGCGATGCTCAGGGACCAGCCCGGCGAGTTCGTGAAGGCGATGCTCAGGAGCTTCGGCGACATGCCGGTCACCCGGCTCGAGGAGGAGTGCGCCAGGCACGGGTTCGTGAAGAGCGCCAACTGGAAGTCGTTCTGGGAGCGCGCCCGGGCCGACCTCAGGAAGGACAGGCTCGTGGAGATCCCGGCGCGCCGGGCGGACCCGGTGCACCTCAAGGCGTCCGCCGAGACGTATGGCGACAGCTGGTTCACCGCGTTCTCGCAGATGAAGGACCCGAAGTCCATCCTCTCCGCGATAAAGGAGCTCGAGGGGACCGACCGCATCAAGTCCATCGACGAGGCCTCGCGCGCCAAGTTCTCCGACCGCCTCGAGTTCGCCCTCAAGGGGGCCCGCGGCGTGGACGACGCCCTCTACGCCCGGCTCGCGTTCTGCGTGGACGCCCTCAAGCTCGAGGCGCCGTCCACCGCGAAGTGCCGCGCCTACCTCTGGGAGGGGGACCGCTACCTCGCCGCGGCCCGCGCGCTCCCGGCGCGCGACATCGGCACGCTCGTGGTGTTCATGACCGCCGAGAACCGCGAGGAGACGAAGAAGCGGCTCTTCGCGGCGATTCCGCAGATGTGCTTCACGCTCCTCGTGGAGACGCTCAAGTTCTTCTCGAACGACGCCGACTGCGAGGAGGCGGTCGCGGCGCTGCTCGGCGAGCCGCATCCGCCGGCAACGCTCGTGACGTGCATACTCGGCCGCTACGACGACTTCAAGGGATGGGGGAGGCTTCCGCCTCTCGTCGCCATCCTGCAGCACGCGATCGCCCTTGGCGAGGGGCGCCAGACGGGCGAGACCCTGCGGATGCAGAACGTGGTGCGCCGCCTCTTCGCGGACAAGGCCTGGCTCGAGGACATCTTCAGCCGCCTTGAGACGGGCGAGAAGGTGCAGGTGTTCGAGCGCTTCCAGGCGTCCGCCGCCTGGAGCCCGGCGACCCACCGCACGATCACGGTGCGCATGACGAAGCTCGACCCCGCGCTCGCGTCCCACGTGGTGAAGCACGTGGAGAAGAAGGCGCCCGCCCGCGTCACCTCGCAGCGCAGCTACAACGAGAAGAAGGCGGCGTACGAGAGGCTCGTCACCGTGGAGATGCCGGAGAACACGCGCCGCATCGAGTTCGCGCGCGGATACGGCGACCTCAGCGAGAACGCCGAGTACCAGTACGCGAAGGACGAGCAGAGGGCCCTCCTGCAGAAGCAGTCGCTCATGCAGAAGGACCTCGACGAGGTCTCGGCGACGCTCTTCGAGGGCGTGGAGGCGGACGAGGTGCGCATGGGCACGGTGGCGGTCGTCTCGTCCGAGGCCGGCGAGAAGCGCTTCGCCGTGCTCGGCGAATGGGACAACGAGCCGTCGCTCGGCGTGATCTCCTGCGGGACGCGGCTCGCCGCCAACCTCCTCGGCAAGAAGCCGGGCGAGGCGGTGGAGCTCTCCGACGCCGACGGGAACGCCGTGCCGGCCAGGGTCGAGCGCATCGAGCCGCTCACGGACGAACTCAGGGCTTGGATCAGGGGCTGACGGTCCCGAAAGGAGGCTTGCACAATGGCTACGAAGAAGAATGCGTCGCCCGCGAAGAATGGCGCGGTGAAGGCGAAGGCAAGGAGGGGGATCACGCGCGGCACCACGGCGGTGAGGCGGATCGTCTCTGCGGACGTCGCCGAGAAGAAGGCGAAGAAGGCGTCGCCGAAGATGAAGAAGATGGTGCCGAGGTCCGGCCAGGGCGCGCCGGAGGAGGAGCTCTTCGAGAACTCCTCGAAGGACTTCGCCTTCGCGTTCGCCGAGTCCATGAAGGACGAGCAGTTCTCCGAGGCGGCGAAGAAGCCCGAGAAGTCCGCGGCGGACGACGTGAAGCTCACCAAGCGCCCCACGACGAGAGCCAAGGGCAGCGCCACGCTGAAGTTCCCCGACGCCGACCTCGCGCAGTTCCGCAAGGCGCTCGTCGCGCTCCGGCACTCGATCGTGGGCAAGACGGCCACCCTGAAGACCAACGCGCTCGAGCAGACCATCGACCGCGCCGGGGAGGACGAGGACGGCAGCGACAGCTTCATGCGCCTCCAGAACCTGGGCCAGGTGGGCGAGCAGAACAAGACCCTGCAGAAGATCGACGAGGCGCTCCACCGGATCGACGACGGGACGTATGGTATATGCAGCGTCTGCGGCCAGCTCATCCGCAAGGCGCGCCTTCAGCACCTTCCGTTCGCGCACACCTGCATGGAGTGCCAGCGCGAGATGGAGGCGAGGCCGGACTCCATCGCGTAGGTACGGCAGATGCGCCGCTTCTTCCCCTCTCTCGCGGTGGTCGCGAACCTGCTCCTGCTCGACCAGGCGGTGAAGGCCGTCGCCGTGCGCGTGCTGAAGGGCGCTCCGCCGGTGCGGGTCGCCGACTTCCTCAACCTCGCGTACGTGGAGAACCGGGGCTGCGCGTGGGGGATGCTCCAGGGGCACGTGTGGCCGCTGGCGGCGTTCTCGGCGCTGGCGTTCGCGCTGCTCCTCTGGAAGAGGCGGAGCGTGTTCCCGGCCGGCTGGCCCGGCTTCGTCGCGGAGACCTTCGTCTACGCGGGCATCTTCGGGAACATGATCGACCGGGTGCGCTGCGGGTTCGTGGTGGACATGTTCGACTTCCACTGGGGCGCGAGCCATTTCCCGTGCTTCAACGTGGCGGATGCCTGCATAACGGTCGCGGCGGCGATCCTCGTCGCGACGTCCATGTTCGCGCCGGGCGCGCGGCCGTGGAGGCGGCGCGGCAGGGCGGTGCCTGCGGCGGCGGATTCAAGGGAGGTCTGCGATGAGAAGCGCGGAGATTGAGCGGAACACAAGAGAGACGCGGATATCCATGGCCCTCAACCTCGACGGGTCGGGCGAGGGGACCGTGGACACGGGAATAGGGTTCTTCAACCACATGCTTGAGCTCCTCAAGAAGCACGCCCTCATCGACCTGACGGTAAAGGCGGCGGGGGACCTCGACGTGGACTACCACCATACCGTGGAGGACGTCGGGCTCGTCTTCGGGCAGGCGCTCGACCGGGCCCTGGGAGACCGCCGCGGGATCGTCCGCTACGGCTTCGCGTCCGTGCCGATGGACGAGGCGCTCTGCGAGGCGTCGGTGGACCTGGGCGGGCGTCCGTTCGTGGTGTTCGCCTCCGGCAAGAAGCACATGATGGTGCGGGACTTCGAGGTGAAGCTCCTCGAGGAGTTCTTCAGGGCGGTCTCGGTCGAGGGGCGCCTGAACGTGCACCTCCGGGAGATCTACGGCGACGAGGCGCATCACGTGTGCGAGGGGGTGTTCAAGTCCTTTGCCCGGGCGCTTCGCCAGGCGGCATCCATGGATCCCCGCGAGAAGGGGATCCCGTCATCGAAGGGGACGATCTGACATGGTGGTGATTCCCGCGATAGACCTCAAGGGCGGCAAGTGCGTGCGCCTCAGGCAGGGGCGAGAGGACGACGTCACCGTGTACGGCGACGACCCCGCGTCGCAGGCGTCCTGCTGGCGCGCCCAGGGCGGACGCGAGCTGCACGTGGTCGACCTCGACGGCGCGTTCGCCGGAACGCCCAGGCACGCGGAGACGATAGCGCGGATAATCGGCGCCTTCGGCGGGCCGGTGGAGGTCGGCGGCGGGCTGCGGACCCCGGAGTCGCTCTCGGCGGTGCTGGAGGCCGGGGCCGTGCGCGCCATAATCGGCTCGGCCGCGCTTGACGACCCGGAGTTCCTCGCAAGCTCGGTGGAGGTCTACGGCGACAGGATCGCCGTCGGGATCGACGCGCGCGGAGGGTTCGTGCAGACCCGCGGCTGGGTGGAGACCTCGCGGACCCTGGCGACCGACCTCGCCCGCGCCGTGGCGGCGATGGGCGTGAAGACGATAATCTACACCGACACCGCCACGGACGGGATGCTCGGCGGGCCGAACCTCGAGCAGATGGCGGCGATCTGCGATGCCGCGCCCGCGTGCGACATAACGGCGTCCGGAGGCGTGTCGACCCCCGAAGACATCTTGAACCTGCGCAGGCTCGGCAGGCCGAACCTGCGCGCCGCCATCGTCGGCAAGGCGCTGTACGACGGCCGGACCACGCTGTCCGCCATGAACGAGGCCGCGGAACGCCGCCTCTCATGACGATGGCCCCTATCTGGAGAACGGGACATGGCTGAAAAGAGAAAGATCGTCGTCACGAGCGCGCTCCCCTACGCGAACGGGGACATCCACCTCGGCCACCTGGTCGAGTACATCCAGACCGACTTCTGGGTGCGCTTCCAGAAGCTTCGCGGCAACGACTGCACCTACGTCTGCGCGGACGACACGCACGGCACGCCGATCATGATCCGCGCGCGCAAGGAGGGCATCACGCCCGAAGAGCTGATCGCGCGCGCCCACGAGACGCATCTCAAGGACTTCACCGACTTCCAGATCGCGTTCGACAACTACTACACGACGAACTCGCCCGAGAACAAGAAGCTCTCCGAGCAGTTCTACCTCGCCGCCGAGAAGCAGGGCTTCGTCACGAAGAAGACGACGCCGCAGCTCTACTGCGAGCACTGCCAGATGTTCCTCCCCGACCGCTTCGTGAAGGGCGTCTGCCCGAAGTGCGGCGCGCCGAACCAGTATGGCGACAGCTGCGACCACTGCGGCGCGACCTACGGCGCGGAGGAACTCGGCAGCCCCGTCTGCACGACGTGCGGCGCGACCCCGGTCGTCCGCGACGCCGAGCACCTCTACTTCGAGCTCGAGCCCCAGCACGACTACCTCGAGAAGTGGATCCCCGGCCACACGACGAGCGACGTCTCGAACAAGCTCCTCGAATGGTTCAAGGAGCCGCTGCGCGGCTGGTGCATCTCGCGCGACGCGCCCTACTTCGGCTTCGAGATCCCCGGCTACAAGGACAAGTTCTTCTACGTCTGGGTCGACGCGCCGATCGGCTACATCGCCTCGCTGAAGAACTGGTGCGAGAGGACCGGCCAGAAGATTGAAGACTGGTGGCCGGCCCGAATGGACGGGGGCTCGGGCGCCCCCGAACCCCTGTCCAAGGAGGGGGTTGAACTCTACCACTTCATCGGCAAAGACATCATTCGCTTTCA
>CAVERN010000100.1:0-6387 GCA_963618095.1 bacterium
CGTGACGTTGCTGCCGTTCTCAAGCCACGAGACGAGTTTCTGCGTCTCGCGTTCGTAGAAATATTCCGAAAAAACAGAATTTGCTGAATTTGCTTGCGGCGAGCGTCCATAAATGATATCTTGTTCACCAATTGAATACCACTACCCACTACCCACCACCCACTAAAGGAGCGCACATGAAGCTCAGACTGATGCTCGCATCTCTCCTCCTGGCGTCGTCCGCCGTGTCCGTCGCGAAGGCCGACCTGTCGGCGGCGGTCCCGCTCGACGTCCATCCCGTGGCGATCGTCTCGAACGACGTCCCGGCCGGGACGTCCCAGGCCCTCTCGCAGGACGTTCTCCTGCCAGAGCGCACCGTGGTCGCGAAGACCGGCGAGGGGACGCTCGAGGTGTCCATGAGCCCGTCCGGCCCCGCGGCGCTCCGCGTCCAGGCGCGCGAGGGCGCGGTGCGTCTCCGGGACGACCTCGCCGCCGGGACTGTCCCCGAGCTTACGGACGCCATCAAGGCGAAGCTCGCGCTCTGGGTGTCGGTCAAGGACAAGGCGCACGTCGTGCTGGCGAACGGCGTGGAGGTCGAGCGCTGGTACGACGTGCGCGAGACGAACATGGAAAGCCCGACGTGCCGCTATCTGCAGGCCTTCAGCCAGAACGGGGCGTCCGGCCCGTCGCTGGCGGAGGCGGTGTACGTGCGCCAGTACTCCACGCTCACCAACACGATGGAGATGGTGTACTTCGGCGGGTATGGCAGCGGACAGTCGATGCAGATGAAGAACGCCGACGGCACGGCCTACAAGGACCGCCTCTACGAGACGTCGGTCGTGTACGGCCGCCTCGCCTACGGGAAGTACTTCGGCTATCTCTTCGGCATGACCTCCGACACGAACGAGCAGCCGCTCTGGACGGAGAAGGACGGGCATCCGTGGGCTGCGGCCTGGGCGCCTTCGTCCGGCGACGCGCGCGTGTGGATGGACGGAAAGGATTTCGCCCTGGACGGCGGCACGCTGCCGTTCGGCTTCCATGCGATGCACCAGCGCTTCAACACCCTTGAGATGACCGAAGTCTGGGGCGACTTCGAGAACGCGCTCTTCGCCCGTTCGGGGAAGGCCGCTCATTCCGGTCAAAGCGGCGGCGAATATCTTGGCGAGGTGATGGTGTTCTCCTCGAGGCTCACCGACCTCGAGCGCGCCCGGGTGCAGGCGTATCTCGAGCGCAAGTGGTTCGCCGGGCGCTCCCGCACGGCCGAGATCGCCGTCGAGGAGGGCGCGACGGTGGAGGTGACGGCGGACGGCACGAGCGAGGCGAACGTGCGCGTCGCGGGCGGCGGATCGCTCGTCAAGAAGGGCGCGGGCACGCTCGTCTACCGTCCGAAGGACTTTGCCGAAAGCTCGTCGGCGGAGGTTGCGATCGAGGGCGGGGCGGTGCAGGCGCTGCGCAGCCTCTCCGTGAGGGCGGCGGCGGGCGACGTGGTTACGTCCACCTTCCCCGGGGCGGAAGTCGGCGAGACGGTCACGCTCGGCAAGTCGGCTAACCCCCGGGTCCTCGAGAAGGCGGGCGAGGGGTTCGCGGCCATCTCCTCGATTCCGGCAGGGACGCGGCGGCTGCGCGTCTCGGGCGGCACGCTCGCGCTGCGTCCCACGCGGCCTGCCGCGCGTCGCTACGAGGTTGCGATCCCAAACGGCGACTTCTCGGACTGGGGGAACCTGACCGGGACCACGGGCAACGCGTTCGCGGTCTACGGCGGGTGGTCCCGCACCGGCGTCGCCGTGTTCTACGACTACTCGAAGTGGCTCGAGTGCGGCGGCGGCGCGGCGCTGGGGCCGGCCGTGTCGATCCAGGCGTACGGGTACGACTCGTGCCCGCCGCCGGAGGGCGGGTGCGTTCTGGGGCTCAAGGTGTCGGGCTCGGCGGCGTCGGTCGCGGGCGTCGTGTTCTCCGAGCCTGGCGAATACGAGCTCTCGTACCTTCTGACCGCGCGCGGCACGAACTATGGCCTGGGCGCGCGCCTCAGGAACTACCTGACGGACGTCGACGGCGGCGAGATCGAGATCGGCACGGCGACGGCAAGGACCGTGAAGGACTGGAGCGACCAGAAGGCGTTCCGCTTCCGCGTCGAGAAGGCTGGCGCGTATACGCTCCACTTTGACCACGTGAAGCCGTGGTACGACGGCACGGTCAGCCGGGACGACATGCTGCTCGTCAACTCGCTGCACCTCTACCGCGTAGGCGACTCCGCCAGGGGCTTCAAGGTGCCCGGGGGCGACTTCGAGAACGTGTCGGGGAGCGGCGTCGGCTCCTCCGGCGGCATCTCGAGTATGCTCGGCACGGTGCAGGTCTCGGGGTGGACGTTCGACGACGCGCTGGACGGCTCCTACGCGCGCTCCGGCGTCGTCGACTGCAACACCTACTGCGAAGCCGGGCGCCGCTACGGCAGCGCCTACAACGCGAGCCGCCTGCCGCTTGGAGGCGTCCGTCAGATGCTCATGAGGAGATCCGGCGCGTTCGCCGCCACCACCTTCACGCCGCCGAAGGGACGCTGGTACCTGAAGGCGCACCTGGCCTACTGGGGCGACAGCGCGGGCACGCCGCCCACGCTGTCGGCGACGCTCACGCGGGCGGACGGCGAGGCGGCGAGCCTCGGCGCCCTGGCGGCGGACCCGGGCCGCGCGATGATCCCCTGCGTGTGGTCGACGCCTTTCGAGGCGGACGGCGCCGAGTCGGTCACGCTGAGGCTCGAGCTCGCCACGTCGGCGTCCATCTCCGGCGTGCAGGTGGACGACGTGGAGCTCGTCGGAGAATACGAGAACGGCCGCGAGCTCCTCGTGAACGGCGACTTTGAGCTGCCGTATGTCGAGAACGGGCAGATCTGGGAACGCACCGGATGGATGCGCGTGGGGGGCATTGCCTGGCGCGAGTATGGGCGCAACGACACGGACGCGTTCGGGACCGACCACGGCTCCGGGGACTACTTCGCCGAGCCGTTCTGCCAGAAAGATGGCACCCTCAACGGGTTCTTCCAGGACGTCTCGTTCCCGCACGGCGGATGGTATCGCCTCTCATATCTCGCGAAGACGCGGCGGTACTCCACGGCCGCTTCCGCGCCCGTCGGCATCTTCCTCGCGGACGTGGAGAACTGCACGACCAGCCGCGTCGATTCGGTGACGAGGGTGGCTCCGGGCGTCTACGCCCAGCGCACGACGCTCTTCCGCGTGGACGAGGCGTGCTCGCGGAGGCTGCTCGTCCTCGCCACGGAGAACAATGGAAACTTCGTGGCGTTCGACGACTTCTCCGTCCGCTACGTCGGCCCGGACGGCGACGGGGCTCTGAGCTCGCCCGATCCCGAGGGCGACCTGGCGATCAGCGTCGACGTCGCCGCCGGCGCGAAGCTCCAGCTCGACTTCGCCGGCACGAACGTGGTGAACAGCCTCTACGTGAACGGCGTGAAGCAGGCCCCGGGCGTCGTGGACGCCTCCACGTGTCCGTCGCTGTACGGCCCGGGGGCGCTTCTCGTCAGCCCGCGCCTGGACGGCACTGTGATCTCGATCAGATGATGAAGGAGGGGAATGGACATGTCTACAGTCAGAAACGGGATGCGGCTTGCGCTTGCGGCGGCGCTGGTGGCGGCCGCCAGCGCCGCGGGCGCGCGCGATCCGCAGTGGGTGTTCAACCACGGGCCTGACGCGCCGCTGGTCGGCGTCGGGCAGGGCGTCACGTTCGAGGCGCTCGGCCTCTTCCGCATCTTCGCGAACGGCACGGACCTCACGCTCACGGTCCCATACGAAAGGGAGGACGCGTTCAGGGCGGAGGAGCGTCCGTTCTTCGCCGTGCGCTACCGGATCAGGTCGTCGGTGCGCCATGGCGGCCTCTTCTTCGTGACGGACTCCCTCCCGTCGCTTTCGGACAGGTCCTACTCCTCGTTCTCGGTGACGCCCGACGGCGAATGGCACAACCTCGTGTTGGACATGCGCACGCGCAAGCCGGATCTCTGGAAGGGCATGGTCCACGGCTTCCGGCTCGACCCCACGAACCCGAGCGAGCCGGGAGATAGGGACGAGGTCTCGCGCCTCGGCTTCTTCCCGTCCCGCGAGGCGGCGGAGGCGTTCCTTGCGGAGGCGGACGACCGGGAGGACTATTCGCGCGAGGTCGTGCTGCCGGGGAAGCGGTGCCGGGCGCTGGTCCCGGGCGGCGCGCTCTCGCCGGGCTGGCGGGAGGAGGACTTCCTCCTGGCCGGGGGCGAGCCGCCGGCGGGCGACGGCGCGCTCACGGTCGTGCGCGGCGGCGAGGTCGTCCCGACGTACGTCAACTCGCGGGGGTTCGTGTTCTACGTGGCGGAGAAGCCCGGGCGGTACGCGCTTGCGCGGCTCGCCGACGGCGCGAGGCTCCGCCGTCCCGACGCGGCGGAGATGCAGGCTCTCGGCTGCGCCGCTTCCGCCCGGGCGAAGCCGCCGTCGCACTTCGCGCGCGAGCGTCTGCGCATCGGGGCGTGGGGGCTCATCCCCGACGGCGCCGGATGGAGCCGGGAGGCCGTGCGCGACTTCGCCGAGTGCGGCTTCGACTTCCTCGTCGCGAACTCGAAGGACTCGGGCTACGGCGACAGGCTGCTCGCCGCCTGCGACGAGGAGGGGATCGAGGTGGTGCTCAACGTCGGCCAGCCGAAGGACGCGGCCTCGGACCTGGGGAGCGAGTTCGCCGACCATCCCTCGCTCGGCGGGTTCTACCTCATCGACGAGCCTGGCTCGGATTCCTTCGCCCGCTACGGCGAGATGGCCAGGACGTGCGCGCGGAAGACGGGGAAGCGGCCGTTCATCAACCTCCTGCCGATGTACGCCAACGCCGCCCAGCTCAAGTTCGGCGCCCAGGCGGCGGAGATCGAGTACTACGACAAGGACCCCTCGCTCTACCGGAAGTACTGCGAGGCGTACTGCGACAGGATCGACGCCGACTACATCTGCACCGACATCTATCCGCTCCACATCCGCCAGGGGCGTGCGACGTCGTACCGCGACTACGTGGAGTCCGTCAACGTGATCGCGTCCGTGGCGCGCGAGCGCGGCCGGGAGTTCTGGTGCTGCATCCAGACCTTCGCCTGGAATCCGCACGTGCGCACGCCGAACGCCGCCGAGTTCCGCTGGCAGTGCTACACGCTTCTCTCGTTCGGCTGCCGGGCGATCCTCTGCTGGCACTATCCGGGCAGCGCGCTGTGGCCGTCCCTCGTGACGTTCCGCGGCGAGCGCACCGCCGCCTGGCACGACGCGCGCCGGGCGCTGAACGAGGTGAAGGCGCTCTCCGACGTGTACTGCGCCTACCGGAACGTCGGCGCGTTCACGCACCGCTGCACGGACAAGACGCCGTATCTGAAGATGACGGGGGAGCTCCGCTCCTTCGCGGCGATCAGGTCCGTGAAGTGCGACTCGCCGCTGCTCTTCGGCTGCTTCGAGGCGAAGTCGGGCCGGGGCTCGGCGTTCACCGTGGTGAACATGTCGGACCTGGAGTCGGGGCGCAGCGCCCTCGCGAGGCTGGACGTCGCCGGCGGGCGCGTCACGGTCTACGGCCGCGGGGCGCCGCAGGAGGCGCGGCGCGGGGCCGACGGGCTCGTCGAGATCCCGCTCGAGTGCGGCGAGGGCGTGTTCGTGACGGTGGACGGCGCTCCGGCGCCTGGCGCTTCGACGTCCTTCGCGGCGGCGGAGAGCGTGTGGCCCGCCGGGCTCGATAAGGCGATGAACGCGCGCATCGCGTTCCGCGCGGCGTTCGACGCGAAGGCCGGCGACGCGCCAGTCCTGAAGATGGCCGCGTGGTATTCCTACCGCGTCACGCTGAACGGACAGTTCGTCGGCTTCGGCCCGGCGCGCGGCCCGAAGGGGTTCTTCCGCGCGGACGAGTGGGATCTCTCGAAGGCGATTCGGCCGGGGCGCAACGAGCTGCTCGTCGAGGTCGCGGGCTACAACGTGCCGAACTTCTACCTGATGGAGCAGCCGCCGTTCTTCAAGGCCGAGGTCGTGAGCGGCGGACGCGTCCTCGCGGCGACGAGGCGCGCGGGCGGCGCGTTCGCCGCGTCCGAGGACCTCTCGCACGTCCGCAGGACGCCGCGCTACTCCTATCAGCGCACGTTCGCGGAAGCCTACCGCCTGCCGGCGGCGGCATCCCCCGCGCTTGCGCTCGCCGCCGCGCCCGAGCCGAAGCTCATTCCGCGACGCGCGCCGTATCCGGACTTCGAGCTCTCGCCTCGCATGGCGCTCCTCTCTCTCTCGAAGGTCCGCGTGGACGAGGCTCGCGCCGTGGAGACGCCACGTGCGCTTTCGCTGCCGGGGAGGGACGGCGCCTTCAAGGGATACCGCCTCGACGAGCTCGAGGTGAACCCGTCGTATCTCGCGCAGCGCATCGTGAAGTCCG
>CAVERN010000101.1:0-6354 GCA_963618095.1 bacterium
CGTGCGGCAGGCGGCGAAGAGCATCAGCGAATACCACCAGAAGTCGCCGAGCCGGGCATGGAGTCTCTGAAGCATGAGCCTGGAAGTATACCACATCCCCCGCCGCTCAGTCGAAGAACGAGAGCGAGGTCTTCTTGTACTCCTTCGTCGAGACGAGCATCACGGAGGCGCTCGGCGCGGGCGAGAGCCCCTCCAGGCGCCGCCTGAGCGCGAGGAAGCCGGCCTCCGCCTCTTCCGCGGAGGAGCAGTGGATCATCGCGAAGAGGTTGTAGGGGAAGCCCGGGCTGGCGGGGCGCTCGTAGCAGTGGGACACCTCGTCCAGGGAGGCGAGCGCGCGCCCGGCCTCCTCCGTGTCGCCGTCCACCCTGAAGCAGCACATCCCGTTCGCGGTGTAGCCGCTCCTCCTGTGGTCGAGGAGCAGGCCGATCCTCCTGAGCCTGCCGTTCCGGCGCCAGATCTCGAGCGTGGAGAGGAGGTCCCACTCCCTCATCCCGATCTCCTCGGCGAGGTGCGCGAAGTAGTCCGCCCTCGGCTCCGTGCGGCCCTGCATCGCGCGGATTATCCTGCGCCCGGCCTCGTCCGGGGGCGGCAGGGTGTCCTCCGTCCCCTCGTCGCGCCGCCTCGTCGGGCCGCCGAAGACCACGTCGATCTTGTAGCGGCGCGTCGCGGGGAGCGACGTGAACGGGAACGGGATCTCGGCGATGGAGGCGTCGAACCTCTCCGCCGGGGCGCTCCAGGTCCACCACAGCCTCGGGCATCCCGGCGCCTCCCTCAGGTAGCAGTGCGAGACCTCGCGCCTCCGCGCGAGGAACTCCGCGGCGGCGTCCGGGTCCTGCGCGGCGGCGAAGCAGAGCGTGGACCTGAAGCCGAGGCGGCGGGCGTCGAACACCGCGCCGAACCTGCGGGCCGCGCCGCTCCTCAGGGCGGCGGCGGCGCATTCCACCAGCTCCGCCTCCCCGCATCCGAGGTCGCGCGCCAGCTCCTCGAACGGGCGATGCGCGACCGGGATCCCGCTCTGGAGGGCGGCGAGCGCCCTCACTTCTGGACGCCCTCGACCGCGCCCTGGCGGCGGCCGCCGAAGTTCAGGGCCAGGGCCTCGTTCACGATCTGCCGGGCGATGTCGCCCGCGATGCGGGCGGCGGCGTTCTTCTGCCCGGTCAGGAGGTCGTGCTGCGTGAGGAAAGTCGTCTCGCCCGTGAATGCCTTGCGGTCGAGCAGCACCTTGCCGTTCCGCTTGTCGACGAACGTCACCTCCGCGGTCACCGTGTAGCGGTACTCCGAGGTGCGCATCCCGCGCGCGCGGTCGTAGGCCACGCCGTCCCGCGTCGTGCCGCGGATGGCGCCCTGCACCTCGATTGCCGCGTCCGCCGGGCGCGCGACGCGGAACGTGCCCTCGCGCTGGAACTCCCTCAGGGTGTACTGGGCCACCATCGGGCCCAGCTCTGAGACCTCCGTGAGGTTCTCGAACACGGGCACGGAGACCGTGCGGAAGTCCTCCGGCACGGACGTGCCCCAGGTGTAGCCGGCGCATCCGGCGAGCATGGCCGCGGCGCACAGCGACGCGATCGTCAGCGATTTCTTCATCTGTCGTTCCCTTCGGCTTTCTTCTGGGCGGGCTCTATCTCGGCGAGGCGCCGCCGCGCCTCCTCGGCGTGGGAGGAGTCCGGGTATTCCGCGAGGAACTTCCGGTAGGACGCCGCCGCCGCGTGCCCGGTGCGCTGGCGCGTGTCGTAGAACCTCGCGCGCGTCCAGGCGTCCTCGGCCACGTACTCGCGGAGCTCCTTCAGCCACCCGCGCATCTCGTCCAGGTCGGGATGGCTCGGGTCCTTCTTCAGCGCGAGCTTCAGGAAACTCTCGGTGTCCTGGCAGCGGGGGAGGTTGTAGGCGAGCCTGCGCACGATCCACATCCGGGCCTTCGCCTCGAGGTAGAGCGCCCTGCGCGCCTCCTTCGTCCCGGGATGGCGGCTGCGGAGCGTGGAGTACACCTTCACCGCCTCCTCGTAGTCCTGGTCCTGCTCCCGCAGCTCGGCTATCCTGAGCATCGCCTCCGGGACGTAGGCCGCCCCCGGGGCGCGGCGCACGACCTGCTCGTATCCCTGGCGCAGCTGGCGGTTGCCCGTGAAGCTCATGCCGAGGAACGTGCGCCTGGTGGCGAGCATCAGGTTCACGATCTTGTACTGCTCCGCCACGACGTTCGCGTACGGGCAGACGCTGGGGTAGAAGTCGAGCAGGTACGAGAACTCCTCGAACGCCGAGTCGTACTCGAGGAGCTTCGTCTCGAGGAGGTACGCCAGGAGGAACTGCGCCTTAGGCGCCTCGGGGGACGCCGGCCACTCGCGCACCAGGGCGTCGTACGACTTCGCCGCCGCCCCGAGGTCCCCCTCGCCCTCCTGCCTCTGCGCCCACTGGAGCTGGAGCTCGGCCGTCTCGCGGGCGGGCCTGCCCACGCCGAACCAGCGCCAGAGCCAGCCCTTCTCCTTCTTCTCGGGGACCGGCAGGGAGTCGAGGCCGTCGAAGCCGGGGTACTGGTCGGTCGCCCACGGGGACGCCGAGCCCTCGCCGGACCCGGTCACGCGCCTCGTCTGCGCCGCAGAGGGCAGCGCCAGGGCCAGGGCGAGCGCCGCCGCCGCGAGGCCTGCAAAGGGTGTTCTGCACATACGGTCCGCCATTATAGCATAGTTCAGCGCACCGCCCGCCTGGTGGCGTTCCCGAGTATGCGCCAGAGGGACTCCGGGTCCTCGGCGGCGAGGAGGCTGTTCCGGCACTGCCTGCGGCGGAACGCCGCCATGAGGTCGGCCATCAGCTTCATGAAGAACGCGGAGCCCGCGCTCGGGATGGCGGAGAGGACGACGAACTGCACCTTCTCGCCGGAGTCGTCCCACGCCACGCCGTCCGGCAGCACCGCCATGGAGAACGCCAGGGCCTCGCCGTCCACGCCGCGCACGTGCGGCACCGCCGTGCCGTCGTTCATCCTCGTGGAGAGAAGGGCCTCGCGCTCGAGCGCGAGGCGCGCGAGCGCGGCGCCGTCCGAGACGAAGCCGTTCTCCGCCATGGCGGAGGCGAGCAGGCCGATGACCTCCTGCGGAGTCGCGGCCTTCACGCGCGGCAGCATCAGCGCCGCGGAGGAGAAGCGCGCCAGGCCCTTCACCTTCGAGACCTCGTCCTCGTCCTTCGCCGAGGCCCTCCCGGCCTGCGCCTGCTGGCGCGCCGAGGCGACGCCCCCCCTGTTCTCGTAGAGCAGCCTTCCGCACGTCGTGCACGTGACTGGATGCTCGCCGAGGCGGAGCATGCGCACCGTCGCCGCCGGCACCATCATGCCGCACGCGGAGCAGTTGCCGTTGTGCATCGCCGCCATGAACAGAGGCCTGGAGGCGCTCAGCCGGACGTAGAGGTCGCGGATGCGCGGCTCGAGCGTCGCGGCGAGCGCGGAGATCTCCCCCGCGAGCCGCTCCGCGTGCTCGGAGTTCCCGTGCGACAGGCACTCCGCGCGGACGATCGAGATCTCCTGGATCCTCTTGAGCGTGTCAAGCTGCTCTCTCATGCCGACCCTCCCTTCGTGCATAAACGCGGCCGCGTCACTTCGCGTCGCGGAAGAACTTGCGCATCTCGGCGGACGAGGTGCAGCGCATCAGGTCCAGGAACCCGTTGTCCGCCCGGAGCGCCCGGCTGATGAACGCCATCAGCTGCAGGTACGGCGCCTGGGTGGAGTCGTTGGCGAGCGTGAGCACTATGATCGAGAGCGGGGAGTTGTCGATCGTCTCGTAGTCGGGGATGCAGCCGTTCGCGGTGCCCTCGTTGTCGAGGATGGCCACGGCGCCCACGATGCCGTCCACGGACGGGCAGCGCCCGTGGGGCACCGCTATGCCGTGGTCGAGGCCGGTCGGCATGGAGTCCTCGCGCCGCATCACCGCGTCGAGGGCGGCCTTCGCGTCCCGGACCTGCCCGGGGTAGGACTCCGCGACCGCCGTGATCATCTTCTCGATCGCCTCGCGCTTCGAGGACGCCTTGAACTTCGGCATCATCACGAAGCTCTGGAGGTGGCGGGCGACGCTGGAGTTGCACTTCTGCGCGCTCGGCTCGTCCTTGAGCATCCGGTCCACGTCCTCGCGGCGGATGGGCTTCGAGATCTGGCGCGCCAGGTCGTTCATCTCGGAGGCGACCTCCATCCACGCCGTCATCACGATCGACTCCTCCGCCGGAGTGCAGGAGACCTTGATCACGTTCCCGGTGCGGGCGACGGAGATCTCCATGCTGTCCATCGCGATCTCCCAGATGCTGTCCTCCTTGGAGAGGAGCGACGTGAAGAACCCCTCCTCGCGGAACTCGGCCACGAGCTTGTCGAGCACGAGCATCGCGACGTCGGGGGAGGAGAGCTCGAATACGACCGGGCGGGAGTTGTCGTGGCTCTGCTTCGGATGGCGCACGCCGCGCTTCTTCGGCGCGAAGAGCCCCACGAGCGCGGGCGGCGCGACCACTGTCGTGACGAGCGTCATCAGGATGCCGATGCCGAAGATCTCCTGCGTGAGGAAGCCGCTCGAGAGGCCGAGCCCCGCGATGATGAGCGCGACCTCGCCGCGCGGCACCATGCCCGCGCCGACGCGCAGGGAGCCGAGCAGGTTGAAGCCGCAGCAGAGCGACGGGATCATGCAGCCGAGCACCTTCGCCAGGACGGCGAGCGCGGTGTAGATGCCGCCGAAGACGAGCACGTCCTTCGAGCAGAGCGCGGAGACGTCGACCATCATGCCCATCGAGCAGAAGAACACCGGCACGAGGAAGGTGTAGACGGGGGTGAGCATCTCCTGGATCGGATGCTTGAGGTCGGTGCGCGAGAGCGCGAGGCCCATCACGTACGCGCCGATGATCATCGCAAGGCCCATGAACTGGAAGAAGCCCGCGAGGACGAGCGCGAGGCCGAACGCCATCGTCGCGATCACGACCGGGCTCTTGAACGCGGCCTTCAGGAACTTCGCGATGTAGCGCGCCGCGAGGAGGCCCACCGCCGTCGCGCCCAGCCAGATGCCGAACGCCTTCATGGCGACGAGGCCGATCGCGCCCCAGTCCATCGCCCCGCCGGCGCCGCCGACCTTCGCCGCCGCGTGGTTCGCCACGATGATGCCGTTGCCGATCGCGAGCACGATGAGGCCGAGCACGTCGTCGATCACCGCGCCCGCCATGATCGTCACGCCCTCCTCGGAGTCCATCTGCTTCTTCTCGGAGAGGATGCGCGCCGTGATGCCCACCGACGTCGCCGTGGACATGATGCCCATGTAGAGCGGCGCCTCCTTCGTCATCGCCTCCGCAAGCGGAATCCCCTGCAGGTACTTGAAGTGGTCGAAGAACTCCGGCAGCAGGTACACCGCGCAGAGGTCGCCGAAGACGAACGAGACGATCACGCCGCCGAGGCCGACCATCAGGCCGACGAACGAGTAGCGCAGGAAGAGCTTCAGGTTCGTCTCAAGCCCGGAGAGGAACAGGAGGATCACCGAGGCGAGAGTCGCGATGCCGTAGAGGGACGGCGTCGTCGCGTCCGGCATCACGCCGCTCGCCTTGCCGATCTCGCGCAGCGCCGCGCCGTGGAAGAGCCCGGACGAGAAGATCCCGTCGCCAAAGCCGATTCCGCCAAGCGCCCACGGGCCGATCACGATGCCCGCGGCGAGCTCGCCGAGGATCGACGGCAGCTTCATGCAGGACGCGATCGCGCCGCCCACGCGGGCGGCGAAGATGATGACGCCTATCTGCAGGACAAGGAACATCATCTCGTCCACTCGGGGCATGCCAAAGTTCGGATATGGCTGAGGCCCGCCGTCATGCGCCGCAAAAACACCCGTCGCGAGCAGTGCCGCCGCGACCACCAAAAACAATTTTCTGTTTTTCATATGGCGGGACATTATAGCAAATATCGCGGGCAAATTCCGCACCGTCAAAAAAAAGTTGGTAGTTGGTAGTGGATAGTGGATAGTGGATAGTGGGTAGTGGGTAGTGGGGCAGGGAGTAGTGGGCAGGGGGTAGGGAGAGAAGAGAATGGCGACTTAAGATCCCCGCTGGTGGAGGTAGCCGGATTCGAACCGGCGACATCCTGCTTGCAAAGCAGGCGCTCTACCAGCTGAGCCATACCCCCATTGCCGGACACCGGCACCTGAAGGTGGTGGGCCTGACAAGAGTCGAACTTGTGACCTCGTCCTTATCAGGGACGCGCTCTAACCAACTGAGCTACAAGCCCCTGTCTCCGGAAGGGACGCGGAACACCGAATGGAACTGGAATGCCTGCGCGACGTTTCAACTTCGCCCACTGAAGGGCTTCTCCTTAGAAAGGAGGTGATCCAACCGCTGGTTCCCCAACGGTTACCTTGTTAC
>CAVERN010000102.1:0-6303 GCA_963618095.1 bacterium
GCGGTCTTCGCGAACGGCCTCTCCTTCACGGGCGACACGGACGTAGGATATGGCGGCGAGAGCATCACGGACAATGGCACGGATAACAACCGAAACGTGATCTTCTACCAGAACACGCGCCTCACGGGCGACGTCACGGCGACGCGCTCGTTCCGTCTGCGCCACAATCCGAAGAGCACGGCCGATCCGAAGAACGGCGGGCCGTCGACGATTTTCGACGGCGCGATCAACGCGGCGGGGAAGGGAATCTACCTGAACCTCTATGGCACGATGACGGCGAACGGCGTGGTCACGGCGGCGCGCATCAGCGGCGGCGAGGCCTGGTCGGGCGGCGGAATGCTCGTCCTCAACAACCAGTCGAACCAGATCGGCGAGATCGTGACCTGCCACAACACGGTCAAGTGCGGCGCGGCGAACGTGCTCGGGGGCGCGAAGCTCCTCTGGCGGCTGACGGCCCTCTCTCCATACAGCGGACTTTCGAGTGTCAATCTCGCAGGCTTCGACCAGACGGTCGCAGGGCTTTCGCAGGTGATGATTTCCCATTCCGACTGGCACGCCGCCTTCAAGCACTCAAAGGTGGGGTGGGACGGCAACACCTACTGCGTCTATTCGTCTTCGGCGGCGACGCTGACGGTGACGGGCGCGGACGAGGACCTGACGACCTACGCGCCGCTCGCGGGCGCAGCGTCGCTCGTGCTGGACGCGGCGGGCCATCCCGAGTTCACGCAGACGTTCACGCACAACAAGAGCGTCTTCACGGGCGCGACGGAGGTCCGCGCCGGGACGCTCGCGCTCACGGGCGCGGCGCGCTTCAGCAAGACGCCGTCCGTCACGGTTGCCTCGGGCGCGAAGATCCTCTGCAGCTCGACGGCGGAACTGCCGGCCTTCGAGTCGGCGAAGTCCGTCACGGTCAACGGCACGTTCGACGCCTCGGCGGCGGCGGTCTGCCCCTTCGGCAAGGCGCTCGAGACGCTCGTGGTCGGCGAGGGCGCGACGCTCTCGCTGCCGGAGGGGTCGGTCCTGAGCGTCAAGAGCCTGACCGTCGGCGGCGAGACCTACGCGAGCGCGAGAATCTTCCAGGCGGACGCTCTTCCCGGCGTGAGCGGCGCGGCGATCCGCGTGACGGGCGCGGCGACGGAGGCGACGTGGACGGGCGCCACGTCGCAGTCCCTCTCGGACGCGGGCAACTGGAAGGTTGAGGGGGGCCTCGACCTGGCGCATGGCGCGCACGATCTCGTCTTCGCCGAATCTGGCGCGGCTGCGACGGTCGACGTGGACGCGGCGGTGCAGAGCGTGACGTTCAAGGCGGCGGCGGGCGAGGCGGGCTTCACGCTCGGCCGCGCCGAGCCGGCGAAGACGCTCGCCGTCGGAACGCGCATCTCCGCGCTCGCGAGCGACGAGGCGAAGACGGCGCACGAATACGTGATCGACGCGCCGCTTGCGGTGTTCGGCGACGTCACGCTCCATGCCGACACGAACCAGACGCTCGTCGTGCGCGACGCGCTCTGCGAGACGGCGGACGAGGCGGGGCTCCATTCGCTGACGGTCGACGGCACGGGGAATGCCGCGAACGCGATTGGGCGCGTCGCCTTCGAGGGCACGAACGTCTTCGGCGGATCGCTCACGATGACGACGAGCCTCGTGCGCGTCTCGGGCGCGCTCAGGAATCCCGGGGACGCCTACACGGGGCGGCCCTCGTCGTTCCCCGACGAGAAGTCGATCAACGTCAATCTGAGGAGCGGAAGTCCCGTGAATGGCGGCACCTACGGGCTTATCCTCGATAACGCGACGATCGGGAAATCCATCTTCATTGACAACAAGATCGGCGTTCGCAGCATCACCGCCGCCGCGGGAACCACGAACGAGATCTCCGGCTACGTGCGCTATCGGAATAGTGAATGGGAGGCGATGGAGGTGAAGGACAATGCGATGCTGGTCCTCTCCGGCGGCCTCCTCGGAATCCACTCTTTCCGTATGTTCGGCAATGGCACGATGGTGATCCGCGACCGGCCGGTGGACTGTCAGATGTATGCGGGCTTCAATCCGAGCGGGCGCGTCGTGTTCGAGGTCGCGGGCAACGTCGTCAACAACCTCTGCCTCGGCTACGCCTACAGTTCGTCGATCGTCGAGATGGCGGTGGACAACGCCTTTGTCGTGGACGAGCCCTACACGAACGCCGTCGTCCTGCTTGGCTGCTATGGCGGACACGTCGACGAGTGCATGCCGATGTCGTATGGAACGCATACGTGGGATCTCCGCAAGACCGTGCAGCGGTGCTCGAAGCTGGCGGTGCTCGAGCGCGGCGTGCTAACGGGCGAATGGCCGGCGCGGCTCGACATCCTGAAGGGCTGGGTAGCGGGCGACAACGAGGCGTATCGCTACGTCTCGGGCAAGGTGACTGGCGGCGTGGGGCTCTGCCAGGCGGGCGTCGGCACGCTCACGATCACGAACGCGCTTGCCTCGTGCGGCGACCTCGCCGTCACGGCCGGCGCGCTCGAGTTCGCCGACCAGGGCTCGTGGCTGAACGGCACGAACGTGACGGTCTCCGGCTCGGGCACGCTGCGGCTCGGCGAGGGACGCCGCTTCGCGGGGCGGAGGGCGGTCCTGCACCTCGGCGCGGACGGCGACTCCTGGAAGATTGACGTGCCCGCCGGCGCGACCCACACGTTCGCCGCGCTGTACGACGCGGACGGCAGCCGCCTCTCCGCCGGCACGTACGGCAGCGCCACCTCCGGCGCCGCGTTCACCCGCTATGCGTCGCACTTCTCGGGCGACGGCGTGATCAGGATCAATTCGACCGCCCTGGTGATCAGCGTCAGATAGGGGCGCGTGATATAATCCGCGCCATGGAAATCGAGAAAAGAATCGAGGCGCTGATAAGGAGGACGTCGAGCTCGCTCTCGCGGGACGTGCTCGACGCGCTGCGGGCGGCGTCCGCCCGCGAGGCCAGGGGGTCCTCCGCGCGCATGGTGATCGAGACACTGCTCCGCAACGCCGAGCTCGCGGAGCGCGGCGGAACCCCGATGTGCCAGGACACCGGCACGCTCACCTTCTTCGTGGACGAGCGCCTTCGCTCCTCCGTGACGCGGGAGGCGATATGCCGCGCTGTCGCCCGGGCGACGGAGAAGGGCTATCTGAGGCGCAACACGATAGACTCCGTCTCGGGCGCGTCGGTCGACTCGAACGTCTGCGCCGGCGCCCCGGTGGTCCACTACGTCGCCGCTTCCCGGTCAGGGGGCGCGCCGGCGCTCACGCTGCTCATGAAGGGCGGCGGCTCTGAGAACATGAGCCGCCAGTACTCCCTGCCGGACGCCTCCCTCGGCGCGGGGCGGGACCTCGAGGGGGTGCGCAGGTGCGTGCTCGACGCCGTCAACCGGGCGCAGGGCTACGGCTGCGCGCCGGGAGTCCTCGGGGTGTGCGTGGGCGGCGACCGGGCCGGAGGCTTCGAGGAGGCGAAGATGCAGCTTCTCCGTCCGCTCGGCGACAGGAACCCGTGCGGCGAGCTCGCCGCGCTCGAGGGGCGGCTGCTTGAGGAGTCCAATTCGCTCGGGATAGGCCCGATGGGACTTGGCGGCAGGACCACGCTTCTTGGCGTCAAGATCGGCTCCAGGCCTCGGGTGCCGGCGAGCTTCTTCGTGACCGTCGCCTACATGTGCTGGGCGCTCAGGCGGCGCACGATCAGGTTTGGAAGGGGGGTGGCGCGATGAAGCGTCTCAGCTGGCCGTTCACGGAGAGGGCGGTGCGCGGGCTCGTCGCCGGCGACGCGGTGCTCGTCTCTGGCCTCGTGCACACCGGGCGCGACAGGTTCCACAAGCACTTTGCGGACGGCGGGCGCCTGCCGGTGGACTTCAGGGACGGCGCCCTCTTCCACTGCGGGCCCGTGGTGCTGCGGCGCGGCGGCTCCTGGAAGGTGGTCGCCGCGGGTCCGACCACGAGCGTGCGCGAGAACCCGTACGAGCCGGACTTCATCCGCAGGAGCGGGGTGCGGCTGGTGATCGGGAAGGGGGGCATGGACGGCGCGACCCTCGCCGCCTGCGCGGAGCGCGGCTGCGTGTACCTCCAGGCGGTCGGCGGCGCGGCGGCGCTCACGGCGGCGTGCGTGAAGGAGGTGTGCGGCGTGCATTTCCTCGAGGAGTGGGGCGCGGCGGAGGCGTGCTGGACCTTCCGCATGGAGTCGTTCCCCTGCGTGGTGGCGATGGATTCGCACGGGAAGTCGCTGTTCGCGGCGGTCGCGGAGGCGTCGGAGAGGGCTGCAAGAAACAGGGTCGGCGGTTTTGCCGCCGACCCCGTCAGCACCCCGGAAAAGAATGCCTAAAAAATCCTGCGCAAGGTTTCGACCATCCTCCGCTCCGCCTCGGAACGCGCCACTTCGTCAACAGAAGAGCCGATTATTACTAATCGCGGCCGCCCGCTAACTTCGCCTTGGAAAGACTCCGCCGTTTGCACAGTTTCAAGGTCTCTTTCGGTCGCCCGAAGGAAACCTGGTGAATTTCCGATTGAGAAGATACCAAAAAGCGCCTCTCGGCGCAACAGTAAAGTTCGGGGGAAATCCGAGGCGGGGCGATGTGGTATAATCGCGGGCATTCCAACGTCCTGCAGCGCATGACAAGCATAAGCAAACTCCTGTTCGGGGCCGACGAGCCCAGCGATCGTCTTCGGTACGCCGAGCGCGTTCACCAGAGGCCGGTCGTGGTGTGGAACGTCACGCCGAGGTGCAATCTCTCCTGCTCGCACTGCTACGCCTCCGGGCGCGACGGGGCGGATCGGGTCCTGGACGGCGCGGAGGCCCGGGCGGTGCTGGACGACCTCGCCGGGTGGGGCGTTCCCGCGCTGCTGTTCTCGGGCGGGGAGCCGTTCTGCCGCGAGGACATCCGGGAGCTTTCGGAATACGCGAAGTCTGTCGGGCTGAGGGTCACGTTCTCGACGAACGGCACGCTGATAGACGATTCCACCGCCGACTGGCTCGCCTCGTTCGGCGTGGGGTACGTGGGCATATCGATAGACGGCACGGAGAGCGTGCACGACGCGTTCCGCCGCAGGGAGGGGGCGTACGCCGCGAGCCTGGCCGCGGTGCGCAGGCTGGTGCGCCGCGGAGTGAAGGTGGGGCTGCGCGTCACGATGACCCGCAGAAACGTGGCGGCGATTCCGGCGATATTCGGCCTGATGCGCGCCGAAGGCGTGAGACGGGTGTGCTTCTACCACCTCGTGTACACCGGCCGGGGAAACTCGCTTGTCGCCGAAGACCTCTCCCCGGAGGAGCGGATGCGCGCAGTCGACGCAATCATTGCCGAGACGGAGCGGGCGCACTACGACGGCTTCCGGATGGAGGTGCTGACCGTGGACAACCACTGCGACGGCCCGTACCTGTACATGAAGCGTCCTTCGGAGAGCCGGCTCAGGCTGCTGGAGCTTAACGGCGGCAATTCGAGCGGACAGGGCATCGCCTGCATCTCGTGGGACGGCACGGTGTTCCCCGACCAGTTCTGGCGGAGCCGTCCCGTCGGGAACGTGCGGGAGAGGCCGTTCTCGCAGATATGGGGCGATCCGCCCGAGGGCTCGCTGCTCGACCTCCTGCGCCGGAAGAAGGAACTCGTGCGCGGGCGGTGCCGAGAGTGCCGCTGGCTCGGCGTGTGCGGCGGCAACTTCCGCGCCAGAGGCGAGGCGGCGACTGGCGACATGTGGGGAGAGGACCCCAGCTGCTATCTCCGCGCCGCCACGTGATCACTCCCTGACCGGCATCACCTTTACGAACTTGGGGCGGTAGGCGCACCAGTCGTCGATGATGCGCTGGGCGAGGGGAGAAGCCGTGCGGCGGATGTGTTCCTGAAGAAGCCCTTTCAGCGCATTCTCGTCGTCCGAGCCCGCGTCGATCGTCGCGAGGTCGATGGACGCGAGATTGCAGCGGAGGTCGAAGTCGCCGACTTCGTCGAGCACATAGGCGACGCCGCCCGTCATGCCCGCGCCGAAGTTGACGCCCGTCGGACCGAGCACGACGACCGTGCCGCCGGTCATGTATTCGCAGCCGTGGTCGCCCACGCCTTCCGCGACGAGCGTCGCGCCCGAGTTGCGGATGCCGAAGCGCTCGCCGGCCTGTCCGTTCAGGAAGATCTTGCCGCTCGTCGCGCCATAGGCGATCACGTTGCCCGCGATGACGTTCGATTCGGGGGTGAACGATTCATTTGCAGGCGGGCGAACGGCGATCACGCCGCCGGAAAGGCCCTTGCCGACGAAGTCGTTGGCTTCGCCCGTGAGGCTGAAGGTGAGACCGGGCGCGAGGAACGCGCCGAACGACTGTCCCGCGAC
>CAVERN010000103.1:0-6102 GCA_963618095.1 bacterium
AGCTCGTCAAGACGCTCGTCGGCAGCTTCGGGCTCGTGCTCGTCGCGCCGTTCACGGCCGCGGTCTCCGCGGTCCTCTTCCGGGGCGGGCGCGGGCCTGTGGTATAATGGGCGGCGTTCGGCACGGCGTAGGTCGGTGGAGATGCGAAAAGGGAGAGACGGCATGGAGAGCAGAAGAGAGTTCCTCAAGGGGACGGCGTGGATGGGGGCGATGGCGTTCGCCGCCGGGTGCGCCTCCGGGGCGGGCCGGATGGCCGGGGGGCTCGGCGCCCCGATGCAGGGCTTCCGCGCCGCCCCGATGCCGAAGGTGCGCGTGGGCATCGTCGGCCTCGGCAACCGCGGCGGCGGCGCGGTGCACCGCCTGGCGATGATCCCCGGGGTGGAGATAGCCGCCCTGTGCGACATCCGCAGGGAGGCGGTGGACCGCCAGGTGGCCTGGCTGAAGGAGGAGAGGCTCCCCCTGCCGGCGCGCACGTACTCCGGGGGCGAGGAGTGCTGGAAGGCGCTCTGCGACTCCGGCGACGTGGACGTGGTCTACTCGGTCACGCCCTGGGCGCTGCACGTGCCGGTCGCGCTCTACGCGATGCGCGCGGGCAAGCACGTGTTCACGGAGGTGCCCGCCGCGTTCACCGTGGACGAGTGCTGGGAGCTTGTGGAGACCTCGGAGAGGACGCGCCTCAACTGCATGCAGCTCGAGAACTGCGTGTACGGCGAGATGGAGATGCTGATGCTCTCGCTGGCGCGGCAGGGCGTGCTCGGGGAGCTCACGTACGGCGAATGCGCCTACGTCCACGACCTGCGCCGCAGCTGCTGGGAGCGCTACTACAAGGACTGGCGCCTCCACTGGAACGCGGAGCACCAGGGCAACCAGTATCCCACGCACGGCCTCGGCCCCGTCGCCTGGTCGATGGGGATCAACCGCGGCGACCGCTTCGACTACCTCGTCTCGCTGGAGTCCCAGCAGGCCGGGTTCGAGAAGTTCGCCCGCGACCACTACCCGGAGGGGGACTGGCGGCGCTCCAGGCGCGTCGCCATGGGCGACATGAACGTGACGCTCGTGAAGACGGCGCGGGGGCGGGCGATACAGATCCAGCACGACGTCTCCAGCCCCCGCCCCTATACCCGCATCGACCTCCTCTCCGGGAGCAGGGGGACGTTCTGGGGCATGCCCTGGCGCACGTACGAGGACGAGAAGGCGGTGTACAAGCTCTTCATCGACGACCCCAAGTCCACCTCGCGCACACACAGGTTCATGTCCGACGCGGAGGCGGAGCGCTACCGCGAGAAGTACCGCCATCCGCTGTGGCGGAAGATCGGCAAGATCGCCGAGGAGGTAGGCGGGCACGGCGGCATGGACTTCATCATGGACCTTCGCTGGGCGTACTGCCTGCAGAACGGCCTGCCGCTCGACATGGACGTGTACGACCTCGCGGCGTGGTGCTCGGTCTGCGAGCTGAGCGAGCGGAGCGTGCGAGGCCGCTCGCGCTCGGTGGACGCGCCGGACTTCACGCGCGGCGCCTGGCGGACCGCCGCGCCGCTCGGCGACATGGACGTCGACCTGGGCAGGCTCGACTTCAGCCGGGTGCGCAGGGACAGTGCGGCGCTGAACGTGTGACGGCGGCCGCGCGCCCGCGCGGGCGCGGCTGAATGGAGGGCGGATGGTGGCGAAGGCGTTCGGCACGATAGTGATAACGGCCTCGGACGAGGCGCAGGCGGACTGCTTCCGCCGACAGGCGAAGGCGTACGAGGGGCGTCTCGCGGACCGCGTGCTCGTCGTGCCCGATCCCGGCGGCCGCCGCGTGGGCACGCTCGGGTCTACCGTGAACGTCCTGCGCGCCGTGCCGGCGGAGGGGCGGATGCTGGTGTGCCACTGCGGCGGCTTCTCGAAGCGCCTCCCGGCGTACGCGGCGTCCGGCAAGGTCTTCGCCCCAGTGCCGTCCCCGTCGGGCGCGAGGAGGACGCTCTTCGAGGCGATCGTCTCCAACATGTCGCGCCTCAGGCTCCCGGCGTCCGGCGCGCTCGTCGTCTGCGGCGACCTGGCGCCCCGCTTCGACTTCGGAGGGTGCGACTTCTCCTCGCCCGGCGTGACCGGGGTTGGCTTCCTGGACGCCGCCGCGCGCGGCTCGCGCCACGGCGTGTACGTGCCGTCCAGGTGGCGCGGCTGCTCGCCCGTGGCCGGGTTCCTGCAGAAGCCGTCCGAGGAGGAGGCGAGGAGGGCCGGGGCGCTCCGCCGGGGGCGGGTCGTGGTGGACACCGGCATCCTGTGGATCGACTCCGAGACCTGCGGGAGGATGGCGCGAAGCGGCTGGGCGGAGGGGGACCTCTACTCGGACTTCACCGCCGCGCTCCTCGGGGGCTTCGCGCCGTTCTCGGTGAACGTGGCGCCCCGCTGCGAGTTCTTCCACATAGGCAGCAGCCGCGAGCTCCTCGACCTGCTCGGCGGCGGCCGGGAGTGGGTGGACGGATGCGGCCTTCCGCGCTCCGCGATGCGGCTTGGCGGGGAGAACATCGTGGTGAACGTCCCGGCCGGACACGGCGAGGTCCGGCTCGGCCGCGGGGAGTGCCTGCTCTGCCTGCCGGTCGGGAGGTCCGGCTGGGAGGATGTGAGGTACCGCGTGGACGACAACTTCAAGGGCGACGGCAAGTGGGAGGAACTGGGCATGGGAAGGCTTCTCAGGCGGGTGAACTACGCGAGGCTGGGCGACCTCCGCGCGGAATGCGGCTCCGGCGGCGCCGCCGAGGTGGAGGTGCGCCGTCCGCTCCGGATCGACCTGGCGGGCGGGTGGAGCGACACTCCGCCGATCTGCCAGGAGGTGGGCGGGTGCGTGCTGAACGCGGCGGTCACGCTCGACTCCGAGATGCCGGTGAAGGTGCGGGTGAGGCGGCTGCGCGAGCGCGAGGTGCGCATATCGTCCGTCGACCTGCGCCGCAAGGGCGTCCTGCGCACGATGGAGGAGGTGCGCGACCATGCGGACCCCTCCGACTGGCGCGCGCTCGTGAAGTCCGCGCTGTCCGTGACCGGCTACGACTTCTCCGAGGGGGGGCTCGAGATCGAGATGTCCGCCGACGTCCCGAAGGGAAGCGGCATGGGGACGTCCTCGATCCTCGGATCGGCGGTGGTGGAGGCGCTTGGGCGCGTCCGCGGCAGGCCCTATTCGGTGGGCGAGGTGGCCGAGCTGACGATGGCGCTCGAGCGCGAGATGCGCACCGGGGGCGGGTGGGAGGACCAGATGGGCGCCCTCGTCCCCGGGGTGAAGCTGCTCGTCTCGGCGAGGGGCGAGCGCCAGAGGATACGCGCGCGCCGGCTCTCGGCCGAGGCGGAGGGGCGCTTCGCCGCGTACCTCTCCGAGCGGGCGCTGCTGTACTTCACGGGCCAGAAGCGCATGGCGCGCAACGTCCTGAACGGCGTGATATCGTACTACAGGCGCAACCCGTGCAACATCGCGCACGAGATCGTCAAGCGGCTGAAGGCCGACGCCGCCAAGGCGTTCGAGGCGCTCGAGCGCGGGGACTGGCACGTGTTCACGGCGGTGATGAACGCCTACTGGAACAACAAGAAGGCGCTCGACCCCGGCAGCACGAACCCGATGGTGGAGTCCATAATGGCCCGCATCGCGCCGCTCGTGGACGCGGCGACGCTCTGCGGCGCGGGCGGCGGCGGGTTCATGCTGATCATCGCCTGCGGCGGCGAGGCGAAGCGGAAGATCCGCAGGATCCTTGAGACGGGCTCGCCTATAAGGGGCGGCCGTTTCTACGACTTCGGAATCTGCTCATGACGGCGGCGGTCCATCCCCTTTCAGCGGAGAGCAGCCGGAAGATCGGCAACCTCGCGTTTCTCGCGGCCATCGCCGTGTGCGCTTCCCACGTGAACTGGTTCGCGCCGTCCTCGCTCGCGGGGAATCCCGCGCTCGGCGACGTCCGTCTGCTCTTCGGCTATCCGGCCCAGTCCTTCTTCTTCGCGGCCTCGGGATTCTTCATGGCGCGGCGCTTCGGCGAGCCGGGCTGGTGGCGGACGGCGATCCGCAGGCGGATCGGCACGATCGTCGTCCCGTTCTGCGTCTGGCAGCTCGTCAACGGCGTAGTCTGGTTCTTCATCGAGGGCCGCTGGACGCTCCGCCCCGGAGGGTTCGGCCTCAACCCCTTCGTCTACCCGAAGCTCGTGCCGCTCTGGTACCTGCGCAACCTGATGCTGCTCGTCGTGGCGAGCCCGCTGGTCTTCTGGTGCCTGAGGCGCTGGGGCTGGCGGTTCGTCGCGGCGACCTTCGTCGCGTGGTTCGCCGTGAGCGACGTCATTGTCGGGCACCATCCGCTGGGCTCCTCGCGCCTGGTCGGGTTCCTGCGGGCGACGTTCTCGCCGCAGGGGCTCTTCGCGTTTGGGCTCGGCGCGTGCCTGGCCTGGCGCCCGGTGTCTCTGAGCCGGCGCGCGGGCGCCTGGTGCGGCGCGGCGGCGACGGCGCTGGCCTGCGCGCACTTCGCGCTGAGGCCGGCCCTGCCGGTGGACATGCTGGTGCCGGCCTCCTGCCTCGCCGCGGCGTTCGCCTGGGCGTTCGTCCCGTCGTTCCGTCTGCCGGAGGTCCTGTCTCGCTCTGCGTTCCCGGTCTATCTGATGCACGGGATCGTCATCAACTCGTTCTGCTGGCTGCTCTTCGAGCGGTGCCCGTTCCGCGCCTGGCTGGAGCTCCTGTTCGGCGTGGGCGGCCCGATCGCCGCCTGCGCGCTCCTGCGCCGCCTGCTTCCCCGCGCCGCGCGCTTCGCCTTCGGAGGTCGCTGATGGCCGCGAGTCCGTTCTTCTCCGTCATCGTCCCGTGCTACAACGTCGGCAGGTATGTCGGCGACACGATCAGGTCCGTGCGCGGGCAGTCGTTCTCGGACTGGGAGTGCCTGCTCTCGGTCGAGGAGTCCACGGACGACACGCTTGCGGCCTGCGAGGCGGCCGCGGCCGACGATCCGCGCTTCCGCGTCCTCGTGGGCGGCCACACCGGCTCCGCCTCGGCGCCGCGCAACCGGGCCATCGCGGCGGCGAAGGGCGTCTACGCCGTGATGCTCGACGGCGACGACCTGCTGGCCGAGGGCGCGCTGGAGCGGCTTGCCGCGCTCGCGCGCGGGCACGGCCTGCCCGACCTCGTCGAGTGCGAGATGGTGGAGCACGTCGAGGACGCCTCGGGCGCGGTCCTCCGCACGAGGCGCAACCGCAACTTCGACGCCTCGCAGAGCGGGCGCGTCCTCACGGGCGAGGAGGCGATGGTCGCCTCCGCGCAGTTCACGGCCGACCTCTGGCCGTCGCCTGGCATGGCGAACCTGCGGCTCGACTTCGTGCGCGAAAACGGCCTCACGTTCGTCGAGGGGCTTCGCTTCGAGGACACGGAGTGGTTTCCGCGCGTCCTCTACGCGGCGCGGCGCGTGCTCGTCACGGACTTCGCCGCGCAGGTCTACCGGCATCGTCCGCACTCCGAGACGACGGTCGCCTGCACGTCGTCCGCGCTCGTCTTCATGGCGCGAGTCTTCGGCTCGCTCTTCCGCTTCTACGCGGCGCACGAGTTCTCGCCGGCGCTTTCGCGCGCCTGGGCGCGGTCGCAGGTCTCGCACCTCCTGGAGCGGTTCTTCCTCACCGCGCCGCGCGCGGGGATCCGAGGGAGGGACTGGACGGGGCCGATGGCCGCGCTATGGCGCGAGGCGGGCGGGCGCGGCGCCTTCCTGCGGCTCATGCGCTTCGCGGGTCTCCCCAAGCGCGTCGCCGCGCCGCTCGTCGCGCTCTGCGGCGTACATCCGCTCCTCGACCTCCCGGCGAGGCTCTACTTCCGCCTGCTCTACTATCCGCTCGTGATGCGCCGGGTAGCAATGGGATAGTCAAGTTCGTCCCGCGCGCTGCGTGAAATGGGAAATCGATGAGAGCCTGCGAACTCCGCTCGGAGGCAATTGAAAACCTCGTGAATCTGGTAGGGCTGGCGTTCCACCGCCAGCCGTAAATCGTAAATCATAAATCCCAAAGGGCAGTTGGTAGGGCGCGACGTCCTCGGCGCGCCGAACCAACGATGGTTTGCGATTTACGGTAGGGCGCGACGTCCTCGGCGCGCCGAACTAACGAGGTTTTGCAATTGCCTCG
>CAVERN010000104.1:0-6015 GCA_963618095.1 bacterium
GCTCGAGCTCGGCCCCGGGCCCGGCGGGCGGGCGCGCAAGACGGTGCTCCTCGTCGATCCGACCTGCGGGAACAGGTTCCGGGTGCGGTCGTGCCGCGCCTTCGGGATTCCGCCCTGGGCGTACGCGGCGTTCGCGGCCCTGGCGTCGCTCGCCGCCGTGACGCTTGGCGCCGTCGCCATCGTCCTCGCCGCCGCGCTCGCGGTCGCCGCGGTCGTCCTGAAGGCGTGCCCCCGCGTCTGCTCGAGGGCTGCGGACCTCTTCTGGGTGTGGCACTGCAGCGGTCTGTCGTGGTATGGTATAATTGGCGGCAAAAGTCAAAGAGCAAGGTAGGTGCAAAGGAATGTCAAAGCCACTGAACATAGTCGTGTGCGGGTCGCTGGTTCCCGATCCGCTGCAGACGCTTGAGCCGGTCCAGACCCCGCAGGGCCCGGGCCTGAAGAACGAGCAGATGCTGCCGTCCGTGCTGGACCCCTGGGCGGCGTGCGCGCTCTACGAGGCCGCCGCGCTGGCGAAGCGCCGTCCCGGGTCCAAGGTCACGCTCGTGGCGCTCGGCCCGAAGGCGAAGCTCCAGCAGCTTATGATGACCGTGGCGCAGAAGGCGCCGTTCGAGCTCGTCGCGGTGAACGCCGCCGCCGGCGGCTTCACGGACGCGAAGGCCGCCGCCGGGGAGATCGCGAAGGCCATCCGGGCGATGCCCTCCGCGCCCGACCTCCTCTTCGGCGGGTGCGCGAGCGCGTCCCGCGACGCCGGGGTGACGCTGCAGTTCGTGGCGGAGATGCTTGGAATCGGCGAGTTCTTCAACGCCGTGGACGAGATCTCGGTCGCGGACGACGACACCTTCACCGTCAAGGAGCGCGTCGAGGGCGGCAGGTACCTGGTCTCCACGTGCGCCGGGTTCCCGGCGGCGGTCGGCTGGGCGACGGGAAGCCTCCCGGAGCCTCCGAACAACCCGCAGGTGGGGATGCTGAACATGCGCGGCGTCATGCCGGCGCTGATGAAGGCCCCGGCGGCGAACGTCGGCGCGGGCGGCATCGCGTGGGAGGTGGCGGAGGTGCCGGCCTCCAAGCGCGATACGGTTGTCAAGAAGGACATGTCCGTGGAGGACATCGCCAGGGAAATCGTGGAGTGGGTGAAGTCATGAAGATCGCAGCGTTCAGAATCGGAGGCGACGGCACTTTTGCGCGGGACGTGCCCGCCATTGCGGAGGCTCTCGCGGCGAGCGGCGCCGACGTGGTGCTTCTTCCCGGCAATTCCCGCGTCAGGCGCTCCGCCGCGGCGGCGGCGCTTCGCGCCGGGGCGGAGGTGGACACCGGAGTCGTGGACCTCGACGTCGCGGACGGCAGGGCGACGGCGAGCCGCTGGGTCTACCGCCAGCGCATCTTCACGAAGTTCTCGCGCCAGGCGAAGCAGTGGGTCGTGGTGACCGATCCCTCGCTCTTCGACGGGATCTGCGCGAAGGTCGGGGCCGAGGAGCTCGCGTTCGCGGAGCCGTCGGGCGGCGCCTCGCGCACGACGGTGAACGGCGTGGAGAACGCCGCCGGCGGGGGCGAGTCCACGATCAAGCCGGACGCGGAGCTGCTGTTCGTGGCCGGCGCGGGATGGACGAAGAAGCAGGCGGACGGGGCGCTCCACCTCGACGAGGCGGCCTCGACGATCACGGGCTTCCTCTCCAGGTCCGGCGCCTCGCTCGGCTCCTCCAAGTCGCTCGTGGACATGCCGGAGGCCGCCGCCGCGTTCGGCTTCATGAGCCACATGAACCAGGTCGGGCAGACCGGCTCGACCCCTCGCCACAGGAAGGGCCTGGCGACCTGCTGCCACGGCGAGGAGCCGCACGTCGTGGGATGGCGCTTCGTGAGCGAGCGCAGGGCCGTGAACATCGACGCCAACTGCGGCTGGGCGCAGGGCAAGGCGGACGTCGTCTATGTGGCGGACGCCTTTGCGGTGATGGCGAAGGTGAACGAGATGCTCGGCTGACGCAGGGTCCGGCCGCAATACGCCACCATGAGCCAGGCAGACAGACGCGCCGCGTACGGCGCGGCGAAGGCGCTTCTCGGGAACGCCCGCTCGATCCTGATATCCGGGCACCTCAGCCCGGACGGCGACTCGCTCGGGTCGATGATCGCCCTTGCGCGGATGCTGACGGCGGCGGGGTGGAACGCCAAGGCCACGGCGGACGTCAAGAGCCTTGGCAAGCTCGCGTTCCTCGAGGGCGTCTCGGACCTCATCCCGACCAGGCGCCTGAGGCGCATGAAGTTCGACCTCTTCATCTACGTGGACGCCTCCACTCCGGACCGCCTTCCGCCGGAGGCGCGTCCGTTCGCCGAGAGGCTGCCCACGATAACGATCGACCACCATGCGACGAGCGCGCCCAGGGGCGTGGCGATACTGGACCCCTCGGCAAGCTCCGCCGGCGAGCTGATATGGCAGTTCGCGAAGTGGATGGAGTGGGGGATCGACCGCGCGACCGCCGAGGCGCTCTGGGTGGCGGTCGTGACCGACTCCGGCCGCTTCGCCTACGACTCCACCAGCCCCGGGACGCTGCGCGCGGCGGCGGACCTCCTCAAGAGGGGCGTGAGGACGTCCATGATAAACGACATCATCTACTGCGCCTTCCCGCCGAAGTCCATCGAGCTCAAGCGCCGGGCGTGGCGATCCCTGCGCATCTGGAAGGGCAGAAGGGTCGCCGAGGTGACGCTCACGAGGGACGACTTCCGCGACGTGCGCGGCACGAAGGCGGACGCCGAGGACGTGATCGAGATACCGCGCCTGGTGAACGGCAACCAGATCGCGCTCTTCTTCTACCAGATACCGGACCGCACGCACGAGACCAGGATATCCATCAGGACGCGCGCGCCGTGGGACGCCACCGCGCTCGCCCGGCAGTTCGGCGGCGGCGGGCACGTGCGGGCGGCGGGGTGCACCGCGAAGGGCGGGATGGCCGCGGTCAAGAGGCAGATGCGCCGGGCGGTGAGGGAGATGCTCCAGGGGAGGGGGCAGTGAGAAGGGCGCTCATCCTTACGGACGGCAAGGCCGGGCACGAGAACCAGTCGAAGGCGTTCGCCCGGGCAATGGGCTGCGAGTTCGACCTGCTTCGCGTGGAGTTCCGCTCGGCCTTCGCGAAGGCCGCCTCGTACGCGCTGGACCGGGCGGGAGCGCTGACGCTCTGGCCGTTCCGGGAGTTCAATGTCCCCGAGGGCGGATTCAGCCTCGTGGTGGGCACGGGGTCCGGCACGTTCTACGCGGCCAAGGCGCTTGCGCGGAGGCTCGGCGTCCCCTCGGCCGTGATCCTCTATCCGCGCGGCTACAGGCTCTCCGGCTTCGGGTGCGTGCTGGCGCCGGAGTTCGACGACCCCGCGCCCGCCCCGAACGTGGTGCGCCTGCCCGTCAACCTGGTGGCGGCGGACGCGGGGTTCTACGCCGCCGGAGTGGAGAGCTTCCGCGAGAGGCATCCGGATTCCGGGCGCGAGGCCGTGGCCGTGATAGTCGGAGGGCCCAACAGGTGCTCGACAATGACTGCGGAGTGGATGCGCGCGCAGCTCGAGGCGGTGTTCGCGAGGCACGCCGCCGGGGACGGCGCGCGGCGGTGCGAGATGTGGGTCACGACGTCCCGCAGGACTCCGCGGGACGTGGAGGCGGTGGTCGACTCGTTTCCGTTCGACTACAAGCTCCTGTATTCGAGGGACCGCTTCAACCCGATTCCCGCGTTCGTGTCGCTTGCGTCGCACCTGTACGTCACGGCGGAGTCCACGGGGATGCTCTCGGAGGCGTGCACCTTCGGGAGGTCGGAGGTGCACGTGCTGGACAACCTCAGGCCCGGGCGGCACAAGTTCCGCCGCTTCGCCGAGGCGTGCTCCAGGCTCGGCCGCGAGAAGGTGGACCTCAGCCCTGCGTTCGCCTCTGCGAGGCGTCTGCTCGGTCTGGAGTGATGCGGTCCATGATGAGGGCGATCGCCCCGTCGCCGGTTATGTTGCAGGCGGTGCCCACCGAGTCGGTCGCCATGTAGAGCGTGATCATCAGCGCGAGCTGGGCCTGGTCGAATCCGAGGATGGACTGCAGGATGCCGAGCGCGGCCATGATTGCGCCGCCCGGCACCCCGGGGGCCGCGACCATGACGATGCCCACCATCGCGATGAACCCGGCGAAGGTTCCCGCGTTCACGCTGGCGGCGTTGCCGCTCATCAGCAGAAGGGCGACCGAGCAGGAGACGAGCTTCACGGTGGAGCCGGCGAGGTGGACCGTCGCGCAGAGCGGGATGACGAAGTCCGCCACCTTCGGGCGCACCCCCATCGCGATCGTCTGCGCCCGCGTGACCGGTATCGTCGCCGCGGAGGAGGAGGTGCCGAGGGCGGTGACGTACGCCGGGACCATCGTGAGCATGGCCTTGAACGGGTTCTTGCGGGCGATCGCCCCGGCGACCAGGAACTGCGCCAGTATCACGAGCAGCGTCAGGAGCGAGAACACCGCGATGATCGCGGCGAAGGCGACGAGCACCGTCTTCGTCTTCCCGGCGGCGGTCATGTCGAGGAATATCCCGAATATGTACACCGGGAGCATGGGCACGAGGGCCACGGATATCGTCTTCGTGACGACCGTGCGGAACTCGAGGAACGCCTGCTTGAGGACGGTCGATCCGGAGAAGACCATTCCGAGGCCGAGTATGAACGACAGCACGAGCGCGCTCATAACGTCCATGATCGGCGGAATCTGTATCGTGACGTACGGGGCGAACTTGGCGGCGGCGTCCTCGATCGCGGCGGTCGCCCCCTCGGCGATGAGGGACGGGAACGTCGCCGCCGAGACGAAGTAGCCGAGAAACCCGGCGAAGAGGGTGGACGCGTACGCGATCGAGACGGTGACGAGGAGCATCCGCCCGGCGCCGTGCCCGGTCTCGGCTATGGCGGGGGCGACGAGGCCCAGGATGATCAGCGGCACCATGAACTTTATGAACTGGTCGCAGAACGCGCCCACCGTGTTCACGAGCTTCACGGCCGGGGCCGGCACGACTGCGCCAAGCGCAATTCCGAGGAGGATGGCGAGCGCGATGCACGGAAGAAGCCCGAACTTTATCTTTTTCATGCGCGCGATTATACCAAAAGTTTCGGAATCGCCATGTCTTCCGTGCGGCTCCAGTCGCCAGGGTCGGATATGGTATACTGTACGGCATGGAGAAACTCGCGACGAAGGACGACGAAAGATGAGAACGACCTTTGAAAGCCGCTACCATGTGCGGAGCTACGAGACGGGCGTCGCTAACCGCCTGTCCGTCCCAAGCCTCTGCAACTACCTCCAGGAGGCCGCCGGCGAGCACGCGGACAAGCTGGGCTTCGGGATCCTCGAGCTCCAGAAGGCGGGGCTCTCGTGGATGCTGTCGCGTCTGCACGTGAAGGTGGCGCGCTCGGCGGCCTGGGGCGCCGACCTGAAGGTCGTGACGTGGCCATGCAACGTCCGGCGCCACGTCGTCGCGCCGCGCGATTTCCAGGTATTCGACGAGGCGACGGGCGAGATGCTCGCCGAGGGCGTGAGCGAGTGGCTCATGGTGAACCTCGCCGCGCAGCGGATCGTCAGGCCGACGGACGCCTTCCAGGCGCTGCTGTCGGAAGAGGTCGAGCGGACGCCCCTGGCGGCGACGGAGGGCGACGGGAAGTTCGCGTCGCAGGGGCGCGTCGATGCGGCGGCGAGGGTGCTCGTGCGCCGGGCCGACCACGACTTCAACGACCACGTCAACAATGTGCACTACGTCGAATGGGCGTTCGAGGCGCTGCCGGAGGCGTTCCGGTCGCGCCAGGTGGCAGAGCTCGACGTAGTGTTTCGCCAGGCCGCCCACGCGGGCGACGAGCTCGAGTCACGCCTTGAAGTCGTGGACGACAGCCGCGTCCGCTGCGCCATTGTCCGCCCGGCGGACGGTGCGCTCCTGGCGACTGCCTCCCTCTCCTTTGGGAGGTAATTGCAGAACCCCCATGAATCTGGTAGGGCGCGACTGGTAGGGCGCGACGTCCTCGGCGCGCCGAACTAAC
>CAVERN010000105.1:0-5979 GCA_963618095.1 bacterium
ACAGAAGATAGGACTTGCCGCAGCGACGAATGCCCGTCAAGATCTTGACGAGTCCATTATGCCGCCGCATCATCAACTCTTCAACATACGCGCTTCTGCTCGCCTTCATACTGCAAACTTCCTTTTCTTCAACGAAAACTTTGCAGTATTGTAGCAGATTACCCCTCTCCCCGCAACGCCCAGGCGTGGATCGAGGGTCAGTTCGGAGAACGTCACGCCGCCTTCCATGCCGACGGTCAGCACGTGGTGCCCCGCCGGCAGCGCCACCGTCAGGTCGCCGCAGACGCCCAGTCGCCGCCCTTGTCCGGAGTCGAAAAGCCGAAGCGGTTGGAGAGATAGAGGCCGACCTGGAAGTCGCGGACACAGTGAATCGTGTCCCTCCCTCGCTACCGGAACCGGAGGAGGACGAGGCGGAGGATGTCGATGAAGCGCACGGGCCACAGGCGCGTGGGGAGATCCGCCTCGAGCGGCTTTTCGATGAACCCGGGGAGGTCCGGGAAGAAGTCCAGGCCCGTGCGCCGCTCGAGCTCGTCGATCGTGACGATGTTGTGGACGGGGAACGCCGAATACGGTATGGACTGCGGCATGTACACGGCGAGAGCGCGCACGCCGTCGCCGTCCTGCGCGACGACGACCTGCCAGAACGCCGCCGGGGCGTCCACCCCGCTCGGCAGCCGCTCGTCCCCGGGAACGCACCCGACAACGACCCATATCTCGCCGTACTTCGCCGTCCAGAGCTCGGCTATGCGGTGCTCCACCTCGCGCCACGGGCCGCGGTTCAGACCAGGCCTCTGCGGGGCGACGTTGGACATGTAGAACGTCTTCTTCTGCGCCTCGGCGCCGAACCTCGTGGCAATGGCGTAGTTCGGCGCCATGTGCCCGCGGTCGTACCCGGTCTTCCTGTACTCCCCGGCGGACGGCGACCCCAGCGCCGCCGGGTCGGCGCGGAAGCTCGGCCTCTTGCCCATCTCGTACGCCCTCTCCGCCGGCACGTGGTACGCGACCCATAGCGGGTGGCGCAGGGACGGCGACCACCCGACCACGAAATGGCCGCGCTCGATCACCCTCACGTCGTCCGGCGCCGGCAGCCCGGTGCGCACCGGCGCCCCCGCGAAGAACACGCTCCCGGTCGGGGCCGGGGAGTCGTACTCGTACACCGCGTCGTGCCCGGTCCACCCGAGGCCGTCCGTGAGCATCACCGCCCGGTCGCCGAAGTAGAACAGCGGCGTCGTCACGAACGACGGCCAGTCGTCGCACTTGTCGGAGAGCCACTGCCACGGGTGGCTCACGAACCACCCGCCGAGCAGGGAGAGGATGAGGACGGCCGCGACGGACGCCGCGGCAAGGCGGCGCGCGACGCGCCGCAGAGGGCTCGCGCGCCCGCCAGAGCCCTTGCGGCTCCCCCCGCGGGAGACGCCCCTGCCCTTCGCCCGTCTGGCGCTCATCTCCCGCCCTCCGGACCGCGGCTGACCGCGTACGAGTATATCCCGCAGAGCGCGGAGGCGAACTCCGCCGCCGTGAACGCGTTGTCCGCGAGCTCCGCGTGTGGGTCCGGCAGCACCGAGAGGCGCGCCATCGGCGGCGCGGACCGGAACGCGGCGACAACGTCCTCCCTCGGCACGATCACCGCCGCCGCGCGCGCCACCGTGCCGCCGGAGACCTCCCTCGGATGGTGCACCTCCGCCACGTACGCAGGCCTCCCCGGCGCGGCCCGGCAGACCGCCCGCGCGACGTCCGCGCCGTCGTCGATCCCGTGCAGCACGCTATAGCCGCGCCCGTGCGCGAGCGAGAAGCCCCGGAGGAAGAGGAGCAGACGTCCCAGCAGCGGCGCGCGAGGGACGATGGCGACCCTCACCGCCGCGTCGAGCGTCGCCGCCAGGATGGGGTTCTCGCTCGACGTCAGCACGTCCACCCCCCACCCGGCGCGGCGCAGCGCCGACACCGTGTCCTGCACGCGCAGAGTCTCCTGCGCCGTCGCGCAGTGCGCCGTGGACATCACTATGAGCGCGGAACGGTTCACGGCCCCGTCACTTCTCGAGCACGGACTGCACCGCCATGAGGAGCTCGTGCGACTCCCCGGGACGCACCGTCGTCGTGGAGTCTTCCCTGAAGAGCGTCGCCGGCTCCACGCACACGAACCTGCGCCAGTCCTCGCCGCCGATGTTGCGGCTCGGGAGCCCCGCCGCGCCGGGATTCCAGCAGACGAGCTTGGTGTTCCCCCGGCAGGCAATGGCGATTGCGCGGCGCAGGCCGGGATCGACGACCGCGAACTCGCCCCGGCTCACGGTGAACACGTGGTCGTAGTCGTCGTCGAACCGGAGGTCGCCCGTCCACACGGCGTCCGCGGCGCGCGACCTGCGCGCGTCGCAGAACGCGCACCCCTCCACGCCGCGCACCGTGACGGCGTCGCGGTCGCGCACGAGGAAGTAGGGGTGGAAGCCCTCGGTTATCTCGAAGGGCTCGTCTCCGGCGTTGGTCGTCACGAGGCCCATGTTGAGCTTCATCGAGACGGAGACCTTGAGCCGGAGGCGGAACTCGTGCGGCCAGAGGCGCCGCGTCTCCTCGCAGCAGTCGAGCGCGAGGGTCAGCTCCGAGACGTCCTCGGAATACTCGCTCCCGACGACGCGCCACATCATGCGCCGGGCGAAGCCGTGGCCGTACGACCCCTCGGGGCCGTTCGCGCCGAACCAGGGCCAGCACACCGGGATGCCGCCGTGGTCCGCCCGGTCCGGGCCGAAGGCGATCTCACGCGGCGTGAACAGCACCTCCATGCTGCCCGTGGGACGGTAGGAGAGCACCTGCGCCCCGTAGAGCGAGATCTCCGCGCTCCCGTACTGGTTGGCGAGCGCCGCCACGGGAAACCCGCGGGGATCGTCGCGGAACACGATGCGCCCCGGCGCGCCGTAGCGCCGATTCAGTTCTTCGCAATTCATGCGGCGGATTATACCACAATCGCGAACGTCACCCCCGGCGCCCCAGGCGCCGGGCGGCGGCGAGGAAGTCCGCCTTCGCGCGCGCGACGTCGATGGTCGGGTAGCGTCCCGCGTCGAACAGCACGCGCCCGTCGACGATGGTCATCACTACGTCCGACGCCTGGGCGCTGTAGGCGACGAGGCCGGGGACGTCGTCCGACGGCAGAAGGTGCGGGCGGTCGAGGTCGACGACGCAGAGGTCCGCGCGCATCCCCTCCGCCACCGCGCCGGAGTCCGTCCGCCCGAGCGCCTTCGCGCCGTTCGCGGTCGCCATCTCTATTACGTCCCACGCGGAAAGCGCGGCGGGGTCGAGCGAGACGCCCTTGTGGACGAGGGCGGCGAGGTGCATCTCCTCGAAGAGGTTCAGGTTGTCGTTGGAGGCGCACCCGTCCGTTCCGAGCGCGACGTTCACGCCGATGGACATCGCGGACGCGACGCGGGCGAAGCCGCTGCCGAGCTTCATGTTGCTCGACGGGCTGTGGACCAGCGTAACCCCTCGCTCGCGCATGATGCGGAAGTCGTCGTCCGTCGCCCACACGCAGTGCGCGGCGTACCCGCCGTGGTCGAAGAGCCCCGTGTCCGCCAGGTACGCGATCGGCGTCTTCCCGTGGCGCGCCACGCACTCCTCGTGCTCGCGCCTCGTCTCGGACGCATGCACGTGGAGAGGCCGTCCCATGTCGCGGTTCGCGGCGGCGAGCTCCCGGCAGAACGGCTCGTCCGTGAGGTACTCGGAGTGGACGCACAGGTCCGCCACGATCCCGCCCCGGCCGAGTCCTCCGCCGTGGCGGCGCGTGAAGTCGATGCACTCCCGCAGACGCCCGGGCGCGTCGCGTCCGACGCAGCAGACGTTCGCCTTGAACCCGGCGCCGGCGAACGCGCGCATCCCCGCGTCGGCGAAGTCGTACATGTCCGCGACGCACACCGTCCCGCCGGCGAGCATCTCCACCACGCCCCAGCGCACCCCCGCCTCCACGTCCTCCGGCGAGAGCCTCGCCTCCACGGGGAAGATCGCCTCACGAAGCCAGCGGTCGAGCGGCAGCCCCCCGCCCAGCCCGCGCAGGAGCGTCATCGCGGTGTGCCCGTGCGCGTTGAAGAGGCCCGGCATCACGAGCGCCCCGCGCAGGCGGCGCACCTCGCATCCCGCAGGGTCGAGGCCGCTGCCGATCTCCGATATCGCGCCGCCCTCGATCCTGACGTCGCCCTCCCCGACCGTGCGGTTCGGGAGCAGAATGCGGCAGCCGCTCAGCAGGAGGCCCTCGCCACGTCCCCCGCTTGTCTCCGGATGGTCAGGACGCCCCGACGCTTCGCGAGCCATGACGATCACCTCCAGAGCGCGGCGACGCACCACCCCGCGCAGATGGCGCAGTAGACGAACTTGATGAGCGTGCCGCACAGGAATCCGAGCAGCGCCCCGACGCCGCCGAGGAGGGAGGCCCGGACGCGCTTGCCGGACACCACCTCGCCTACGACCGCTCCAACGAATGGCCCGGCGACTATGCCAACAGGCATGAAGAACATTCCCACGACCGTCCCGGCGACGCACCCGGCGACGCCCAGGCGCGAGCAGTTGAATCGCTTCGCCCCGTACGCCGGAACCACGTAGTCCAGCGCCAGCGCCACCGCGCACCCCACCCCGAACGCGACGCAGACGGACACGGACGGCGCGTGCCCGGAGGGCAGAAGCGCCAGCACGCCGCAGTACGCGAGCGCGGGGCCTGGCAGGACCGGCACCACGCACCCGATGGCGCCGACCAGGATCAGGAGAAGCGAGATGGAAAGGCAGAGGATGTCCATGCCGCGCGATTATAGCAGAAAGGGCTACAGCGCAAAGAGCCCGGTGCGCCACTCGCCGACGAGCCGCGAGGACCGCTCGGAGAAGCCGAGCGCCTCGTAGGCGGCCTTCACCTCCGGGTAGAGCTCGTCAAGTATGCCGGAGAGGATCAGCCGCCCGCCGGGATTCACCAGGGACGCGATCCGGCGCGCGAAGCGGATCAGCACGGGCCCGAGCACGTTCGCCGCAACGAAGTCCGCCGGGGCGATCTCAGGGGAGTCCTTCATTATGCCGGAGAGGTCGCCGCGGAAGAAGTCCACGTCCGCGCCGTTGGCCGCCGCAGTCTCGCCGGCGACCTTCACGGCGTCCGCGTCGATGTCGAAGCCGCGCACGTCCGCGAAGCCGAGGAGCTTCGCGGCGACGGCGAGGATCCCGCTGCCGCAGCCGACGTCGAGGAAGGACGCTCCCGGCTCGGCCTCCGCGAGGTATTCGAGGCACGCCCGCGTCGTCGCGTGGCCGCCCGTGCCGAACGCCATCCCGGGGTCGATCCTCACGACCTTCTGCCCCTCGGGCGGCTCGTAGTCCTCCCACGCGGGCACGATGGCGAGGCGGGGAGAGAGCACCGTGGTCTTGAAGTGAAGACGATAGGAGAGGGTCCAGTCCTCGTCCGGGAAGGTGCGCGCCTTTATCTCGGGGGATATCCCCACGATCTCAAGCGCCGCCCCGAGCGCGGCCGCCGCCGCCCTCCGCGTCTCGCCGCAGTCCCCCTCCGGCTCCGGGAAGAAGATCTGCACCGTCGTGAGCGGCTCCTCGACGTCCCGGTACGACGACAAAACGAAATCCCCTCCTTCGAAGACCTCGAAGAGGGGATTCACGTGCCGTTCGTCGACCGAGCAGTAGACGCACGTCATGGCCAAGGCCGTCAGGCCGTGCGCCTGGCGAGCATCTTCTTGACGGTCGTGGGGCGCTGCACGAGCACGCGCACGCTCTCGTCGCTCATGATCTTGACCTCGTCCTCGCCAAGGCCGAACTTGACGAGACGGCGACGCTGCGCCGCGCTCTTGCGCGCCTTCCCCGCCGGCGTCTTGCACGGGCGGACATGCGATTCCTTGCGTAGTGTACGACCTGTACCCATTGTTCTGTCCTCTTCTTTCTTTCCAAATCTGGTGGCGAGAAAGGGAATCGAACCCTTGACCTTAGGCTTATGAGTCCTGCGCTCTACCGACTGAGCTATCT
>CAVERN010000106.1:0-5792 GCA_963618095.1 bacterium
TTGCGAAGCAACGCCGAAGGCGCGCGCAAGCGCCCGCTTCCACCGCCGCCCGCAAATAGGCCTTGCAATTGCCTCTGCGGCTATTCCCTGACTGTGATCCTGCCGACCGGGTAGACGCGGTCGATGCCGCCCTCGAGCGGCAGCGCGACGAGCGGCTCGCCGTCGGCGCGGCCCACCGAGACGGCGAGAGTGTACGTGCCGGGCTTCAGCAGCTGCACCGAGGGGCCGGGGTCGTTCACGTGCTCGCGGACGCAGTAGTTGAGGATCTGGTCGAGGCCGTTGTTCGGCACCTCGGCGAAGTAGCCGAACGTGCAGGGCGAATCGACCGTGACCGGCTTCTCCACGCCGTTCCACTTCGGCTCGAGCGAGCGGAACCCGAACGACGGATCCGTCACGCTCCAGCAGACGACTCCCTTGTCGTTCAGGAGATTCCACGTGAGCGAGGAGTTCGCGTACTCCGGCGCCACGCCCACGTTCGCCCACGTGGACTTCACGGAGACCTTCTCGGACACCTTCACGACGTCCGGATACTCGACCCTGCGCAGCTCGAAGCGGTAGCCGAGGCGGTTGGCGAAGTCCTTCCACACGTGCCTGTTCGTCTTCCAGTAGAGGTCGGGGAAGCCGTGGATCGAGATGTAGGAGGCATGGTAGTCCTCGATGCACTTCTGCAGGTACTCGGGCTTCCAGTTCTTCTTCTCGAAGCGCTTGGTGATGTGGCCGGTCTCGATGATCACCGGGCTTTCGCGCGCGAAGAGGCGGCCGAAGTGGTCGCTCGACCACGGGATCTTCGGATTGCACATGATCGAGTCGTCGCGCAGCCAGTAGCCGAGCGAGCGCGCGTAGGCGAAGATCGGGTGGTCGTAGAGGCGGCCGGAGCCGTCCGTGTAGAAGCCGTTGGACGGCACGCTCGTGCACCTGTTGCTCGACGGGATCCATCCGCCGCCGCCGATGTCGTCGGAGATCACGAGGTTGGTGCGCGGGAGCGCGCGGCGCAGCAGGTCGAGGTGGATGCGGCAGAGCCGGTCGAACTCGGCCGGGTTCTCCACGCGGATCTTCCCGAGGATCGGGCTGTGCCCCTCGCCGTAGAGCCCGAACGAGCCGAGGTCGACGAACGCGACGCTGGGGTTGCCGTCGTAGCGCTTCGCGAAGGCCCGGAGGAACTTCTCGTGCTCGGCGAGGAACACCGGGTCGTCCCACTTCGGCTCGAAGATGAGCGCGTTCTTGGGGTCGTTCTTGTAGTGGTAGTACTCGCCCTTCACGCCCTTGTCGAGCACCCACTTCGGCGTGGAGACGAGCGTGTGGTCCAGGCAGGAGATGCGGAAGGCCACCTTCTTGCCCGCCTTCAGCCACGGACGCGCCTTGGACTCGATGATGTCCCAGCGGAACACGCCCTCCTCCGGCTCGACGTAGCACCACGGCAGGCGCATGTAGACGACGCTCGTGCCCGGCATCCAGTCGAGCACGTCGCCCGGCTCCTGCTGGGCGCCGTACGCCCAGATCCGGCTCGAGTAGTAGAAGTGCACGATCCCCATGCCGGGGTTCGTCAGCACCTCGTCGGTGTTCTTCGGCTCGACGGTCGCCGCCGTCGCCGCAAGCGCGGCGCACCCAAGCGCCGCCGCCATCAGTCTCTTCATTTTATCCTTTCCTTTCGTTAGTTGATAGTTGGTAGTTGGTAAAGGGTAGTTGGTAGAGAGTAGTTGGTAGTTGATAGAAAGTAGTTGGTAGAGGGTAGTTGGTAGTTGATAGATGGTAGATGGTAGTTGGTAGGGTCGGCGTTCCACCGCCGACCGCAAATCACAAATCACAAATCATAAATCATAAATCATAAATCGTAAATCGTAAATCGTAAATCACAAATCATTGCTTGTTCTCATTTAGGTCTGACCTAAATTGAAACACCCACCCGTTCTCATTTAGGTCTGACCTAAATGAGAACGCCTATGCGTTAGTTGGCAGTTGGTAGTAAATCATAAATCGCAAATCATAAATCATAAATCGCAATGGACCTTGCTTCATTTTCCGAAGATCTCGTATCCGAGCGGCGCGAGGTCGTAGGCGACGGCCGAGCCGTCCGCAAGCCGCACCTCGCCGCGCACGGCCTGGCGGGTCTTGTTCACGACCAGGGTCTTCACCGCCCCGGAATCCGTCCGCCACGTGCGCGCGACCACGTCCGCCGGCGCGGACGAGACCGCCGGCCCCGGGTCGGAGAGGAAGAGGTCGATCCGGCCGCGGAGCTCCGCATACACTTCGCAGACCCTCTGCCAGCCGTCCGGCTTGTCGTAGCGCCCGTCCACCGCGCCGGCATACGTGTATCCGATGAGGCCGTTGGCGCCGCCGGCGATGAGCTGGTAGTTCATGTTGGCGAACTCCTCCTTCGTGGGGAAGCGGTGGTCGGGATGGGGCACGTTCTGGCGGTACCGCTTCCAGTTGAACACCTGGGGCACGTGCCAGGCCGCCATGCCCCACAGGTTGGACTCCGCCTCCCGCACCCACTCCGAGCAGATGCTGATCTTCCCGCGCGTCGAGTGGTTTCCGATCGGATACGGGTCGATGCCGACCACGTCCATCGTGCGCGCGAACATCCTGGTGATGCCCGGCTTGTCCGTCACGCCCCAGACGGGATGGTCGGGGTCCTCCCGGTGGAGCGTGTCGCGCGCCTCCGCCAGGGCCTCGACCTGGCTGGGCGGCGGCTCGTCGCTCACGTACCATGCGATGAGCGACGGCTCGGCCCTGAGGGAGCGGACGCGCTCGGAGAGGATCCGGTCCGCCCCCTCCTTCGTCTCGCAGCCCTTCCTCTGCCCGACCGAGCCGCGCACGAGCCCGGTGACGGGATAGATCACCTTCAGCCCCGTGCGCCCGATCTCCGCCAGATGCTCCGGCGAAAGCGACGTGTAGGGCATGATCGCGTTGAACGGGCCCGACAGGTAGCGCCGGAAGTCCGGCGTGTCGGCCCTGACCGGCGCGACGTAGTAGTAGAGGCCGAGCGGGAAGAACTTCTTCCCATCCACGAGCAGCCTCCGGTGGGCGTCGAAGTAGCACCGCCTCTTCGGGTCGCCCGCCAGCCGCGTGAAGGAACAGGTCGCCCCGCCAAGGACCTTCCCGCCGGGCGTGAGGATCTCGTACCTCACGGGGTGCGCGCCCATCGCGAGCTCCGAGCATGGGATGGAGACGCCGGCCTCCTCCGGGGTGAACAGCGAAGGCGCCAGCCGTCGCTCGCGGCCGTCCGCGCCGACGACCACGAACGCCGCCTTCAGCCCCGAGAGCGGGTGCTTCACCGTGTTGACGTGCTGCAGCACGTGGAAGTCGACCGTCCCGTCCCAGCCTTCGTCTCTGTACCGCGACGTGGCGACGAACTCGACCACCTTCGTCCCGAGCGGACTGAACGAGAAGTCGTCCACCCGCACGCGACCGACGCGCCCCCTGGAGACCACGGCGGCGATCTTCCCGAGGCTCGCCCCCGCCGGCAGGACGCGCGAGACCCCCTCGTAGTACTCCCATCCGTCCGTGTTCGGGAGGTTGTTGACGACCGGCCTGGCGTACGCCGCGCCGAGCCACTTGCCCTCCGCCGTGCTCCAGTCGAAGTAGATGCTCGGCTTGTCCGGCTTGCCCCAGTAATCGAGGCGCTCGACCTTGACCCAGGCCCCGAACTTGTAGACCCCGCCGCCCTCGACCGGCACGCGCTGGATCGGGAACACGTAGGGCGCGTTGGTGTCGGAGTTCTCGTAGACCAGGGCGGCCGAGCCGTTCCGGCCCTCGCCCTTGACGATCTTCCAGATCTTCCGGTCTACGCCCCATCCCTTCTCCCCCTGCTCGAAGTCGAGGTTCACGAGGGCCGTCTTCGCCGCAGGCGCCGCCTTCGCGGACGCCTTCCGCAGCCTGACGAAGGAATAGCCGATCGCCGGAAGGTCGACCTTCACGGCCTCGCAGCCCTTCACCCGGACCGTCCCCGCGACGCGGCCGCGCGTCTTGTTGCAGACGAGCGCGTGGACGTCGCCGCCGTCCGTCCGCCACGTGCGGACGACGGTGTGCCGGGGGCTCTCCTCCACGGCCGGTCCCGGGTCGGAGAGAAGAAGGTCCGCCCTGGACTTCACGCCCGCCGCGACGTCGCAGACGTTCCCCCAGTTCGCGGCGAACTCGCGCCCGCGGTCGTCCTTGGCGCCGGCGTAGACGGAGAAGTTGAAGAGGCCGTTGGCGCCGGCCGCGATCGCCTGGTACGTCATCGACTCGAGCTCCGCCTTCGTCGGGAAGCGGAACTCCGGGCTCGTCTCGCCCTTCCGATACCACTTCCAGTTGAACGTCTGCGGGACCTGCCACTGCGGCATCGTGCCGAAGCTCTCCGCCCGGGCCTGGAGCGGCCAGTCCGACGCGATCCCGATCGCATTGCGCCCGCCGCCGGCGCGGTTGCCGATCGGATACGGGTCCATCCCGAGCACGTCGCACGTGCCGAGGAAGGCGCGGATGAAGTGGGGCTTGTCCGTCACGCCCCAGGCGGGATGGTCGGGGTCGAGCTCGTGGAGGCGCCGGATCATGTCGCGAAGCCCCGGCACGGCGCTCTGCGGCACCTCGTCGAACACGTACCAGGCCAGCAGGGCCGGGTGCCCCTTCACGGAGACCACGGTCCGGTCGAGCGACGCCCGGTCGATCACGGACTTGCTCCGCGAGAGGTTGTAGCAGAAGAGCCTCCCCGAGGCGGCAAGGGCGTCGAGCTGCGCGACGGTCGGGGCGCCGTAGGAGCAGAGGCAGTTGAACGGGCTGTTCGTGACCATCGCGAGCGACGCGGGGGAGAGCGAGGCGTAGGTGCCTACCGGGAAGAACCGCTTCCCGTCCACGAGCGTGCGCCCGGCGGAGTCGAAGGCGACGCGCCGCCTCGGCAGCGGGGCGCGCGTGAAGGTGAGCGAGGCCGAGCCCAGGAGACCGCCGGACTTCCTGCGGACCTCGAGCGAGACGGGGTGCGCGCCCCGGGCCAGGTCGGACACGCGCAGCGTCGCGCTCGCCGCCTCCTCGCCGAAGGCGTCCGCCCGCCGCTCCGCGCGGCGGCCCGACGCGTCCGTGTACACGAGCACGGCCTCCAGCGTCTCGAGCGGGGTCTTCACGACGTTGACGTGCAGCGAGGCGTGGAAGCCCACCTCCCCGTCCTCCGCCCAGTCGCGGTACGCGGTGGAGGCCAGCCACTCGACGGGGACGGACCCCACCTGCTCGATGTTCAGGTCGTCGACCAGGAACCGTCCAGTGACGCCCTTCGAAGGCTGCGTGAACGCGAACTGCCCCATGCTGGCCCGCCCCAGCAGGGGCGGCGTCAGGCCCTCGAAGCGCACCCAGCCGTCGTTGCCGAGCTTCCATCCAAGCCCGCCCTGCTCGAAGTCGAGGTTAGTCGGCCTCTCCAGGCACTTGGCCGCCGCGGCCGCGCCATGACCCGCCGACGCGGCAAGGGCGGCGGCAATCGCGATTGACTTTGAGATCTTCATTCTGCTTTCCTTCCGTAAGACGATTTCAGAACCTGCCGGGAACGCCGGGCCTACCTTATGATCAGCACCGCGCCGCGTGGCTGGCACAGCCGGAGACGGTCGCCGCTGACGCGCAGCTGCCATCCCTCTCCCATCCCGGCGAGCGCCGGGAGCTCGCCCGAGTGCCCGCCCTTCATCGTGAAGAGCGTAAGCGAGCTCCGGCCGGCGATCGCCTCGGGATGGACGACCGCCAGGGTCGCCCCGTCCGGGAACGCCACCGTCTCCGCGAACTCATAGCCCGGCTTCTCGGAGACGTCCACGGTCCAGTCGCCCGGCCAGACGGCCGCG
>CAVERN010000107.1:0-5778 GCA_963618095.1 bacterium
GGTAATGGGTTGCTCAAGTTCGCGGGCGAACTTGAGCAACCCGCGTTAGAGGTACGCTTCGCTGGGGGTGCGGGCTTTAGAGGTGAAATGTCGCCCTGACCCTAACGCCCGTTTCCCGGCGGCTCGTCACCCGAGATACGCCTTCTGGCGCAGGAGCTCGCCGCGGAGGCGGGAGTACGGGAGTGCGCGAGGAGCGACGCCGTCCAGCGCCGACAGCCCCGCCGCGACGCCGGCGGCCTGGCCGGAGACGAAGCACGGCGCGATGAGCCTGAACGTGTCGATCGTGTCCGGCGCGCCGATGCAGCGCCCGGCGGCGAGGACGTTCTCGCCCTTCTTCGGGACGAGCGAGCGGTAGCTCAGCGCCATGCCGTTGTGCGCGCCGCAGTTGCCGAACCAGCCCACGACCTCGCGCTCGTTCGCCTTCGCGGCCTCGGCCCTGCGGTCCACCACGAGCTCAGAGTCCAGGAGGCGCGTCGCGCGCGGCCCGATCATGGAGCAGCCGTTCGCCACGTACACCTGCTCCCAGCCTGGCGTCCTGCGCATCTTCTCCACGTGCTCCCACCAGAAGCGGCGGTGGAGCACCTCGGCCCTGGAGAGGTCGCGCACGCTGAGGCCGTCGCCCTGGGGCCCGAGGCGGCCGCCCCAGTAGGTTGTGCCGTTGCCCTCGTTGCTGCGCGTGGGCCACGGGCACGGCCTGCCGTCGTAGGCGATGCCGGGGTCCGCCGGCGGGCGCTTCGCCGTGACGCGGTCGATGTTCCCGAGGCGGGCCACGTAACCGATGCCGTGCGAGATCTGGCGGTAGCCGCACCCGGCGGCGAAGAACACGTCCCCGTCGCCCGAGCAGTCCACGACCTGCTTCGCCAGGATCGCCTGCGGGCCCTGCTTGGACTGGAACACCACGCCGAGCGTCCTGTCGCCGTCCTGGACCACGTCGATGCCGGTAGCGTGGAAGAAGGTCTCCACGCCCGCCTCCTCGCACATCCTGTCCATCAGGTACTTCGCGCCCTCCGGGTCGATCGTCGGCTGCCAGTGGCGGCTGCGGTCGTCGGGGTCGCGCTGCGTGGACATCGCGCCGCCCATCGCGTACGCCCTGCGCATGAACTCCTCGCACACGCCGCGCGTGACGAGCGTCCACCGTCCGTCCCCGCCCCTCACGCCCGTCGCGAGCACGATGAGCACCATGCCGTTCGTGAAGAGCCCGCCGAGCGAGCCGGCCGCCTCGATGAGCGCCGTCCTGGCGCCGGTGCGGGCGGAGGCGACGGCGGCGGCGAACCCGGCGGGGCCGCCGCCCACCACCACGACGTCCGTCTCGTGGAAGCGCGGGATCTCGCGCGCGGGCATCACGATCCTGCCGTCCTTCATGAAGCAGCTCGGGCCGTCCTCGACCGTATGCGGCAGGGGGAAGATCCGCTGGCCGAACCACACGTTCTTCGGGTCGCCGATCGCGCCCGGCGGAAGCGTCTTGTTGGTCGCGGTGAACTCGTCCGCCATCGCCGCGCCCGCCGCGCCCGCCACGGACGCCGCTCCAAGCCTCTTGAGGAACTCTCGCTTCGTAATCTGCATTGTCTTCCCTTTCTTTTACTGCCCAGGCGCGATATGATATCAGTTTGGGCCGCTGCTGTAAAGTTGGACTAGCGGCGCCCGTTCTGATATAATCCCGTCCCATCATGAAGACACTTCTGGCATTCTGGTACGGCATTTTCAGGAACAACCCCACGTTCCGCCTGGTGCTGGGGCTCTGCCCGACGCTCGCGGTGACGACGTCCGTCGAGAACGCGGTCGGCATGGGGCTGGCGGCGACGTTCGTGCTCACGTGCTCGAACGGCCTCATCTCGGCGCTGCGCAGGCTGATCCCGGACGCTGTGCACATACCGTGCTACATCGTGATAATCGCGGCGTTCGTGACCACGGTCGACATGCTGATGCAGGCGTACCTCCCGGCCCTCTCGGAGTCCCTCGGCATATTCATCCCGCTGATCGTGGTGAACTGCATCATCCTCGGTCGGGCGGAGGCGTTCGCGTGCAAGAACCCCGTCCTGCCGTCCCTGGCGGACGGCCTCGGCTCCGGCATCGGCTTCACCCTCTCCCTCACGCTGATAGGGGCGATCCGCCAGTTCGCGGGCGAGTGCGTGACGATCGCGATCCTCCCCGCCGGCGGCTTCATCGTGTTCGGGCTCGTGCTCGCGCTCTTCAACCGCATCGGCGAGTGGAACGCCCGGCGCAGGGGCGACCTGCCGCCGCTGCCGGTGAACCTCGACTGCCGCCACTGCACTATGTGCCCGAACGGGAAGTGACGTAGATGAAGTGCCCGAAGTGCGGCAACGAGGAGGACCGCGTCCTCGACTCGCGCGGCGTGCGCGACGGCGCGGCGATCCGACGGAGGCGCGAGTGCCTCGCCTGCGGCTTCAGGTTCACCACGCACGAGGAGGTGGACCGCGACGAGGTGATCGTCGTGAAGCGCGACGGGCGCCGCCAGCCGTTCGACCGCCGCAAGCTCGAGGGCGGCGTGAGGATCGCCTGCGGCAACCGCCCAGTGTCAGACGAGCAGATCCGGGGTCTGATAGACGGCGTCGTCTCCTCGATAGAGGGCGACGAGATCGCCTCCGGGCGCCTCGGGGAGCTGGTGATGGAGCGGCTGCACGAAATCGACCAGGTCGCCTACATCCGCTTCGCAAGCGTGTACCGGAACTTCACGGACGCCACCCAGTTCCTCTCCGCCGTCACCGACCTGCTCAGCAAGGGATAGCCGAGGCCGGGCGAGGCCTCACGCCGGCCGCGCCTGCTGCCGCAGGATCTCGTACATGGCCACGCCCGCCGCGACGGCCGCGTTCAGGGACTCGAATCCCCCCGGCATGGGAAGCTCCGCGATGAAGTCGCACGTCTCCCGCACGAGGCGCGAGAGGCCGTCGCCCTCCGCGCCGACCACGAGCCCCGCGCGGCCGCGGAAGTCGATTTGCGTGTAGGGCCTGGCGTCGTCCCCCCAGTCGAGCCCGGTGAACCACACGTTGCGCTCCTGCAGCGCCTTCATCGCCCTCGGCAGGTTCACGACCCTGGCGACCTTGAGGTGCTCCGCGGCGCCGGCGGACGCGCGGACCGCCGCGGGCGTCACGCCCACGCTCCTGTCCTCGGGAATTATCACGCCGGCCACGCCGGCCGCGCAGGCGGTGCGGAGTATCGAGCCCACGTTCTGGGGGTCCTCAAGATGGTCGAGCGCGACGACGATGGCGCTCTCCCTGCCCTCGACGTCGCCCAGGATCTCCTCGAAGTCCACGTACGGGTATCCTCCGACCTTGAGGGCCACGCCCTGGTGGTGTCCGCCGCGCACGAGCCTGTCAAGGCCGTCGCGGTCCATCGTGCGCACCATGATGTGGCGCTTCTGCGCGGTCAGGCGCAGGGAGGCGATGTCGTCCGGCTCGTCCCTGCACGCCGGCGGGAGCGCCATCTCGTGGAACTCGCGCCGCCCCGCCCGCAGCGCCTCGACCACCGGATTCCTCCCGTAGAGCCACTCTCCGCCCGAAACGAGCTCGCGCGGCCCCCTCCTGCGACGATTCGCCCTGTCTCCCGATCCCATTGCACTCACCTCCGCCTTTCCGCTCACTTCACGAGGCCGCCGCGAAGACGCACGCTCCGCGCGTAGTAGTCGTCCCAGAGGATGAGCCCGAACTCCCGGACGATCTCGTCGATCGGCTTCTCCGGGTCGTTCGAGAGCACCGTGACCGCGCCGACCGCGCCGGGGTTGCGCATCTGGAACCTGTCGCCGTACTTGTTGACAGCCCGCTGGATCCCGCCCCAGTTGTCGTCGAGGTGGATCACGCGGCAGTTGGTGTTGATCTTCGTCGTCGAGGTGTAGAAGTAGTCGTGGCTGTGCATCAGCACCTCGCCGGACGGCCCGTCTATCTCCTTGGCGAGACCGCCCACGGTGCAGCTGACGAGGTAGGCGCGGCACGTGTAGCTCCACACCCGGTGCCAGAAGTCGCCGTCGTAGGCGCTCTGGAAGCAGATCACGTCCGGCTTCTTCCTCGCGTACGCCTCGATGAGGTCGCGGAAGTTGAGGTCGAAGCAGGTCGCGAACCCCACGCGCCCGAAGTCCGTCTCCACGACCACCGGGCCCTCGCCGGGGACGATCGGGAACTCCTTCCACTCGATCTCGGCGGGCGTCGGATACACCTTGTCGTAGACGGCGATCAGGTCGCCCTCGCGGTCGATGAAGAAGGACGTGTTCGCGAAGCGCCCGTCGGCGCGCTCGCGGTATCCGTTGAACGAGAGGTAGCACGAATGCTCGCGCGCGTACGCCTTGAAGAGATCGAGGAGGCGGTAGCCGAACTTCTTCAGCACGGCGCGCTTCTTCTCCGGGCCGTAGCCGACGTAGGAGACGCACCCCTCCGGCAGCACCACGAGGTCGGGCCTGTTGGCGATCTCGCGGTCCATCCACCCCTTCCAGTAGGCGAAGCAGCTCTCCGGCGTGGCGTCGGCGATGTCCTTCGGGCCGGTCGGACGGGCCGCGCCGATGATCGCCACCTTGATCTCCCGGCGCACGACGTTCACCGGCTTCGCGACTGGCCTGGGGTCGAACCGGCCTGCGGGGTTCGCCGCCTCCGCGCCGAACGCCGCCGCCGAGGAGAGCGCGAGAAGCGCGCCCGCTGTGACAGTCCGAAAGCATTTCATGTCCATCTTCCCATCTCCTTTCACTGAAGCTCGATCTCGAACTGCGGCTCGTAGCCGCGAAGCGCCGGAGGAAGCGGCAGAGGGTATATTCCCATGGACTGCAGCTGCGCGTTCGCCCTCAGCCAGAAGTCGTAGACGGCGTCGCAGTCCGCAGGCGCGTCGCCCCGCCCCCTGCACATCTCGTCCAGCCGCTCCTGGGCCTTCCGGCGATGGTCGATCTCCATGCGCTGGCGCCTGACGAGCTCCGCGAGATACTCCGCCTGCGTGCGCCCGGCGCGCACGTAGTCGCGCATCTCGCGCTTTATGCCGGCCGTGATGCGCTTGAGGTCCACGTACTCGGTGAACTCGTCGTCCGCCACGCGAATCGGCGACTCGAGCACCTCCATGAGCCGGCCCTCGCTCTCCGCTATCCCCGTTGCGACGATGCCGCCGAAGTCCCGGCCAGGCTCGGCGAACCGGGAGAGGTACCTCTCCGCGGCCGTGTCGAACAGGTTCGTGGGGACGTTCTCGATGCGGCGGCGGTCTCCGTGGATCTCCTGGCGCGGCAGCGGGGACGCGACGCGCAGGACGGGCGCGGGAGCGTCGGCGGGAGCGGCGGCGGAGTCCGCGAGCAGCCACGTGAGGCACGCGGCTGCCGCCGCCGCGACGGCGACGGCGACGGCCGCGGAGCGCGGCGAGACGCGCGCGCCGGACGGCGAGGCGCCGTTCGCCTTGGTGCCGTCCTTCGCCACGACCTTGATCGGACGGATGCCCCGGGCGCGGAGCGTCTCGAACGCCTCCTCCCTCGAGTGGCATTCGATCTCCTCCACGTGCCGCGCGCCGTCCGAAGTCTTATACGCGTACTCGTACCTCATTCAGGGGGCGCATTATACCAAATCACCGCAAACCCGGCAGACGCCCCTGCACGAACATCTCCACGTACGGCACGGCGGCGGCCATCGTGCGGCCGTGGTTGCAGAGGTCGCATTCGACGAACGCCGCCGCGCGGTGCCCCAGGGCCTTCAGCGACGCGACGAGCAGCCGGTTCTCCTCGGCGCGCCGAGGACGTCGCGCCCTACCCACTGCCAACTATCGGCGCGCCGGGGACGTCGCGCCCTACCATCTGCCAACTGC
>CAVERN010000108.1:0-5760 GCA_963618095.1 bacterium
GTGACGTCCTCGGACTCCCCCCTGCAGTACGCGGGGGAGGTGTCGAAGTAGTTGACCCCGTGCTCAAGCGCGTAGTCGACCTGGGCGCACACCTCGTCGAAGTCTATCGCCGCCGAGGACCCTCCCTGGTAGGAGTTGGCGTGCTTCCCGTCCACCGTCGGCAGGCGCATCATGCCGTATCCGAGGAGCGACACGGCCTCGCCGCGCGCGTCCCGCCGCATCGTCATCGCGGCGGCGGGGGTCCTGCCGACGACGCCGCCGAGGAAGCCTCGCCGCCCGACGGGCTCTCTGGCGGGCCGTCTCATCTGCCCTCCCTTTCCGCGTCCGGGAGGAAGCCCTCCACGGCGGCAAGCAGCAGCAGGAACTGCGTGAGCACCGCCGGGGAGCGGAACACGCAGTCGCCGAACGCGTGCACGAGGTTGGCCACCGCCGCGAACAGCGCCCCCATCACGACGGCCGGCACGCAGAAGACCGCCGCGGGGTGCGGCATGCCCGGCCGCTTCGAGAAGTGCGCCACGCGCATCTCGCGCCCCCAGGCCCTGAATATCGGCGCCGCGAGCGCGACGCCGAACGCGAGCAGCAGGCCGAAGCCCACGATCCCGTGCTCGCAGAGCAGCTGGAGATAGTCGTTGTGCACGTTCACCCCGCCGGTCACCTGTATGTGCGCGCGGTCGTAGTCCGTCATGTACTTCAGGCAGAAGTGCTTGTAGCCCCATCCGCCCACGCCGAAGGCGGGATGGTCCTTGAAGATGTCGGTCGCCACGCGGGTGTGGTACTGCGCCTTGCCGGTGATGCGGTCGGCGACGTTCTCGGCGGAGAGGGTCGAGACCTCCTGGGTGAAGTCGTCCGGCGCGAAGACCGCTATTAGCGCCACCGCCACCACGATGCCGAAGAGCATCCCCAGGTGGAGCTTCACCCGCTTGAGGTTCTGCCTGGTCGTGAACAGGGAGAGGCACAGGTAGACGAACCACAGCCCGAGGATCGCGAAGGAGAGCATTATCGCCGCCCGGGAGAGGGTCGCGAGGGCCCCGAAGAAGTTGAGCGCGGTCGGCAGGAGGAGGTAGTGGGTCCTGACGAGCAGCGGGAAGCGGTTCGGCCGCGCCGCGGCGGCGGACTCCTCGTGCGCGCCCCTGGCGGCGCGGCGCTCCTGGCCCTCCGGGCCGACGTCCCGCCTCACGTTGTCGAGCCACAGCCCGGCGGAGACGGCGAACGCGGCCACGAAGAACGCCCCGCCCATGTTCGGATACCCGAAGGAGGAGAAGTACACCACGGGGTCCGGGATGTCGAGCCAGTACGGCGCCGTCGCCCCGGTCGCCTGCTGGACGAAGCCGAGCGCGGCGAGCGCGGCGCCGTTCCACGCCACCACGTGCACGAGGGCGCGACGCCCGTGCCGGGAGAGCGCGTGCCTCGCGGCGAGCGCCGCGGTGAGCGCAGGCACGAACCACACCAGCACGCCGAGATGCTCGCGCACGTTCACGCAGAACGGGGCGAACGGCACCGCGGGGGACGGGTCCGCCCCGGCGAGGATCTCCGGGTAGTCGCACGCCGGGCACAGGCCGCGGTTGAGGAGCGGCATGACGAGCACGAGCGCCAGCAGCACGGCCAGGTACATCGCGGGGTCGCGCGCCAGCCCCTTCCACACCCGCGACCTGGCGTCCGCATAGCTCTCGCCAAGCCGGCGCTGCGGCATGAACAGCAGCGTCTCGAGCGCCAGCGCCCACAGCCACGGCATAACCGGCAGGAGATGCTGGGCGCTCGCCCCGCCGAGGATCCAGGAGAACCCGACGAGCGTCAGCGACACGAGCGCCACCGGCAGGCTTTCGCAGAACGCCCTCACTTCGCCACCTCCTTCGCCGCCGGCGCGCTGTGGTGGATGCGCCACGAGCGGACCGTGTCGCGGTACACGAGGAAGAGCATCGCCGCTATCAGGAGGTACATGAACACCTGGGTCAAGACCCCCACGAACCTCTCGTTCGGCCTCCGCCTGAACACGAGCGCGTAGAGCGAGAGCACCACGATGCTGCCGTCAAGCACCGGTATCGGCAGCAGGTTGAGGATCGCGAGGTTCACGCAGAGGAAGCGCAGGAAGCCGAGAGAGTCCCACACGTTTCTGCGCACCTGCCTGTACAGGCCCTCGGCGATCATCACCGGCCCGCCGAGCGCCTGCGCCGCCGCCCTGGACTCCCTTGGCGTGACCAGCGCCTTCAGGACCCGCACGATGCTCGTCGCGTCCCACTCGAGCTGCCGGAGCGGACTCCTGCCCGGCATCCAGGCCGCCGCCCTCACGCCGTTCGTGGTGGAGAGCGCCATGATGAAGTACGCGCCGCTCGCCTCGTGGCGCTTCGGAAGGATCGAGAGGCGCTCCTCGGCCCCGGCGCGCTCGACCACGAACTCGGTGGGACGGCCGCCCGAGATCTGCACCTCGGTCTGCATGTCCGTCCAGGTCTCCACCGGCCTCCCGCCAACCGAGACGACCCGGTCGCCGGGCCTCATCCCCGCCTCGTGCGCCGGCCCGCCCTGCGGCACCTCGCCGATGACGGCCGGCGTCTCTCCGAACTTCACCCCCGGGATCGCGGCGAGGGCGAGGGCGAGGACCACCGCCAGCGCCACGTTGCCCATGGGGCCCGCGACCGCCACGATGATGGAGTCGAGCGGAGTCGCCGCCTTCCCGCGCGAGGCGGCGGAGCCCTGCGCCTTGGCCGTCCCCTCGGGGTCGACGTCCGGTATCGCCACGTACCCGCCGAAGGGTATCGCGCTCAGGCGCCACTCCACGCCCCGAAACGTCCTGCGCCACAGCACCGGGCCGAAGCCGATCGAGAACGCGTCGACCCGCAGGCCGCGCCAGCGCGCCGCGAGGAAGTGCCCGAACTCGTGGATGAATATGGCGAAAGAGAACAGCAGCACGCATGCCGCTATCGCCAAGGCAGTGTATAGTGTCTCCATGGACGGGGAATTATACCAAAAACGCGCCCCTCCTCCAACGCCACAAGTTGCAATGGACAGGGCTACACCCTCATTTATCCTGCGAGGCATTCGAAGCGGCAGACTGGCCCCCTCCGTCCACGGAGCGGTACAGCTCGGCGGCGACGGCGCGCGAGGCCGCAACGAGAGACGCATAGGGAACGTCGGCGACGGACACGAATCCGATCGCGTAGTTCTCCCCGTCCATGGCACGGGCGGTCAGGGCCTGATCCTGCCAGAGGAACCAGTGCGTCCCCACGTAGCGGCGGCTGGCGAGGGCCGCGCGCACGTACCTCCTGTAGGCCTCGCCGCGCTCCTCCTGCGAACCGACCTGCACGAGCCCCGCGCCGAACGCCCCGGCGTCGAGCGAGCCGAAGTGGAACTCGCCGACGAGCATGGGCCTGTCCTCCGCGCCGGGCGGCAGGTCGCGCATCGGCGTCATCGAGTAGATGTTCGCGCTCACGACGTCGCAGTGCCGCGCCGCCGCGCGCCAGACGTTGCTGCCGCCGTTGCAGAAGCGGGAGCCGAGATAGAGCTTGGCCGGCGCGTGGCGGCGCAGGGCCTCCGCCACCTTGCGGAAGTACGTCTCCGCGACGAGCGCCTGTATGGAGGCGGGATCTTCAAGCCCCCTTTCGCGCGCCGCGGCCTTCGCGGGCTGGTCGTCTGGGGAGTCGAGCACGGCCTGGCCAATGCACGTCTCGTCGCCGTACTTGCCCCATGGCAGCTCGTTGTCCACGAAATACCCTATGCACCACTCGTCCTTCCCGGTCTTGGCGGCCTCGCGGGCGACCGCCTTTTCGAGATTCTCGTCAAACTCTTTTGAGAACGGATCGACGAGCCCGCCCATGTGCCCCTTGCTGGCCGCGATCGTCCGCCCCCGCGGCTCGATCCACCGGCAGTAGGGCGTCCTGCGCAGGGAGGTGATGGACTCGGCGCTCCAGTTGCCGATGGTGTTGAAGCCCCATTCGTGCAGACGGCGATGCGCCGCATTGGCCACGGCGCCGCGCCAGTCCTTCCCGTACTTGCGGAAGGCGTTGGCCCCTGCGAAGTTGAAGACGTCGAACGGCGCGTGGCCCGGCTCGGAGTACCAGGACCTGAAGGACTTTGCGCAGCGTCCCCAGAATCGCCCGAAGTCCGGGTCGCCCTTCGGCGGCAGCCACTCGAAGTACTCCTCGCGGCCGGACACCCCGGTGGAGTTGTCGCAGCGTATGCCGGCGATGCCGTGGGAGAAGAAGAGATGTCCGCATGGATCCACAAGCCACCAGCGCCCGCCCACCTTCTGGGTGCGAAAGTGCCCGGTGGACTTCATCGCAGGGCCGTCGGCGCATCCGCCGAACCTGCACCAGCGCGCGCGCCCCGGAATATGCGCGGGAAGCGGCGCGTCCGGCCTTCTGAGCTCTTCGTCGCCGTGCACCTTCCCCGGCCAGTCTATGTGCCTGAACTGTCCGTACTTGTCCACGAACGGCATGAACCCGTCGGCGGAGACGCGTCGCGCCTCGTCGCCCATCCGGATCTCCGCCGAGAGGATCGCCCATCCGCCGGGCTCGGTCCGCGAGCCCTGAAACACATGGATCGAGCGGATGGACCTGGAAGCGTCTCCGCTCGACTTCGGAAGGCGGTACATCCCCCTGAAGGGTATGGGCCTGTCGAGCACCCACGTCGTCCTGCGGAAGACGACGTCTATCCGGCCCGTGGCGTGCGGGGACAGCTCCGCCGTCCCGCAGGGGCTGCCCTCGAAGCCCGTTTTCCCCGCGCAGCTCCGCACGCGGCACGTGACGCGCTGGGCGATGTCCAGCGTGTTGCTGACCGACAGGACGATGCTGTCGCACCGGCTGAAGTCCTGAGGCTCTCCATACTCGATGCGGACGCCGGGCCAGGAGTTGCTGTTCACGGGCGTATCCACGAGCAGGACTCCGCCTGGCATGGCGGCCACGCGCGCTCCGCCCTGCGCCTTCCAGTCCGAAACGGGCACCCCGGAGGCGGACGCCGCCGCCCAGAACGCCGCCACCAGCCCCGCAATCGCATTCCGCATGGCCATCACCTCACCACGAGCACCATGCCGAATTTCCGCCACACCACGGAGCGGCGGACGAGGCCAAGGCCAGGAAGGTCCTCCTCCACGAGCGTTCCGCTCCAGCCGCGCACGCCAGGCTTGAGCACGGTGAACGTCAACTCGCTGTGCGTGTTCGTAAGCGTGCACACAGGCGTGACCACCTTCGTCATGCCGGCCAGGTCGTCGGCGGAGGCGTTGAGGCGGATCTTGATGTCGTTGACATTAGGGCGCATGGCAAACGCGTTTGTGATCGTTGCGTACACGCCGTATGGGTTGGGACTTCCCGGGGCAACGGCGATTCCAGTCCCGGCGGAAAAGAGCACGAACGCCTGCGCATAGCCGTTTGTGTACTCGTCAGGCGGCAGGATGTATCCCTCCTGGACGGCAATGCGGTTGTTGCGGCCAGGCGTGACTTCTGCTCGGGACGACGGATCCCCTGCTGCGCAGAACAGCATCGGGCCGTTCAGCTTAAGGCATCCCGACCCAACCTTGAAGAGCTGCGTGTAGCCATGGTGTCCCATCGCGAGCGGCGAGTCGAGGGTCAATGTCGCATTCGCCCCAACGGAGAAGCCGGCGTTGCCGCTGTTGAGGAACGCACGGTTCCTCGCGCCTATGGTCATGGTCCGCGATGCGTGGAACATGGAATAGTCGCCCCATCTGACGGCATCGGGCGTGAAATCGTCGAGGTCTCCGCCGGAAGCGCCGCGGCGGTTACAATCGCGGCTGCGAGAGATCTACCCACCCCC
>CAVERN010000109.1:0-5745 GCA_963618095.1 bacterium
CCGAAGCGCCGCGGCCGCGCGCAGAAGAAGAACTTGCGCGACGGATCGGTGATCAGCCGGTGCAGATGCACCGTCTTGTCAACGTAGATCTGCCCCTGCTGACGCAGGGTCTCGAAGTCGTTCGTCTCTGTTGCAATCGGTCTCATGCCGCGTATTGTACCATATTTGGCTGGGGTTAATCGCCCCGCCCCGAATGCGGCCGATCACTCCCGTACGGTGGAGATGGGCCTGCCCGGCTGTCCAAACGCATTGTACGGCGTGACCGTGAAGCGCACGGGGCGGCGACTGCGTGGAGAAGCCGGTATCTCCGCCTCTGAAAATACGCAGACCACGTCGTTCGTGTCATGCCGCTCCGCCATGTAGCACTTGCCAGAATAGACCCACTTCTCGCAGGAGACGCGCGTCCAATGGTGCTTGGTGATCTCTGCCGTTACGCGGTAGTCGTAGCCACGAGAATGCGCCGTGTCGCTCTTCGCAGTCGGAAACGCGACTACGTACTGGAAATTCGTGTTTCCTGCGCGATCCGGCCCCATGCGCGTAGAGACCTTCACCTGCGCGCCATCCGGGAAACAGGCCGGCTTCGCCTTCGCCGCGCGCGCCTCAAAGGAGGATGGACACTCTCCGTCCTTTGGCAGGCGCACAATCCAGTCCTCCGCCACCTTCTCAAGAAAGTCTATGTTCCAGCGCTCGAAGACGATGCGGTCGTGGTAGACGCTCATCATCAGGAACTGCCCGCCGTCTTCAGCAGTCCTTATCTTCGGCATCTGCTGTGGCGGCTGCGTAGGCGCATAGCCGTCCGCAGAGGCCCATCCGTTCTCATGTCCAGCTCCGGTCTGCACGCACTCCAATGCCGGCACCTGCACACAGGTGAATGCGCCCTGCCATAGGCTGTACTCGCTCGTCGCGCTCTTGTGCCGGTGTCCGCAGAGGGCCACGGCATTCGGATAGCCTTCGAGAATCGCCCGCGTCGAGCCGTCTGTAGTGGCCTCGCCCTTGGCGATGACCGTGTCCTTGATGGGCTTGTGCTGGATGTAGAAGAACGGCTTGGCGCGGCCAGGGCTGTTCGTGGCGAAGAACTCCTTCAGCCCCGGAATGTATTCGCCCCAGCGGGCGATCTTTCCATCGTCGCAGCTGCGCCCATTGCCGTCCTCTCGCATCGTGAAGTGGGCCATCACGAAATCGTAGCCCTTCACCGTCTTGCGCATGATCGGAGACCACGGCTCCTTCAGGGCCTCCTCGTAGATCCGACCGCGTCCGTAAGTCGGGATGTCTCGCGCCAATATGTATTCCCGGGAGAACCTTCGCGTGATGTTCGGGTTCCAGAAGTTCTCTATCTCATGGTCGCCGTAGACGAACACCTTCTCTATCGGCTGGCCGTCCGAGCGGCGGTTGTCGGGGAATGCGTCGAACCATATCCGCCCGAAGGCGCGGAGCCACGTGTGCCAGCCAAGCTCTACCATGTCGCCGCTTGCAACGACGGCATCGGCCTTGCGTTCGTCAAAGAACCTGAACGCCTTGCGAAGCCGCTGGACCTGCCTGCCCCCGTTCTTCTGCTCGGGCTGGATATGGATGTCGGACAGGACGCCCACGACCAGCTCGGGCTTCTCCGCCTTGGACGCCGCAGCCAGCGACAACGCCGCAGCCGCACAGGCAAAAAACTTCTTCATGACAACCCTTTCTGCATTTCCATTATATGCTTCGTCCGCTTCCTCATCATATCATCGGCATGTAGTCACGCGGCGGCGCAGGGTTCGCCTTCTCGTAGCGGGCGTCCTCGTCCGCCGCCGCCTTGAGCGCGGGACGCCGCGCCTCGTATGCGCGGTCAATCGCCGCGCGCGTCAAAACCGACTTCGGCGACACCGGCTGATCCGACGGGACAATCTCGAAGACCTTCGTGCGCATCGCGCCCACCTGCAGACGGACCCCCTTCTCCAGCTCCGCTCCAGTCCACAGCGACGTCTCGCCGTCCTTCGCATACAGGACTCCGTCCTCGTCGACCACACGGAAGCGTCCCGCGAGCCCCCTTACGCGCAGGTCGAAGAACGCCTCCCCCTTCTGCCAGAAGTTGAGCGCCGCGACAATGCGCCGCCCCTTGTGCTCGAACGCCTTGAGCTGCAGGAGGGCGGCATTCCTGCTCTTCGGCAGATAGCGCGTTGCGTATGACACGGGCGTCGCATATTCCGCGACGGTCGCCTCCTCGACATCGCCGGTCACGTCTCGTCCGTCCCAGACGAAGTCCTCGTAGCGTCCGGCGCGGGCGGACGCCTCGGCGTAACGACGCCAGAAGCGAGCGTCACAGCCCTTCGGGAAGTAGTATACCATCGCCGCCTGCCAGCGGTTGAAGAAATAGGAGTCAAGCGCAAGGGAAAGCGCTTCCGGCACCGTCACCCACGAATCGCACTGGAATCCCTGCGGATAGGCCATCAGTTTCGGACACCGCCCCTTCGCGCAGGTCCTGTCAAATTCGCGGCGAAGGTCGCCAGCGGCAAAGAACGGCGCAAGCGCCTTGTTCTTGCGGTAGGCATAGGGCCTTTCGGCCTCCCATGCCGCATACGGCCCCCACGGCTCAATCCACTTGAGGTCTCCCGCATACTCGAATGGACGGTACTGCGCGGCAAGATCCTCATCCTTTCGGCACGATGACATATCGGCCCATTCTACGCCAGGAATGAATCCGAAACTTTCCTTTCCGCCGGTCATTCCCGTCACGTAGTGATCGACAATGCGGACAATTCGCGCATGCTCGCGCGTGCGGAACTCGCCCCAGGCCTTGCGATGCCTCTCCGCGAAGCCCTTTGGCGCCACACCCTTTGGCCAGTCCTTCGCAAGCTCATCCTCGCTCATTCCGGAGAATGCGCGAAACGCCTCGCGGCAACGGTCGCAATAGCACCCGGCATCGTTGAAGTGGCATGGCTCCCAGTTGGCCCAAAGTCCAGAGGCTCCCTCGAGCTCCCTGCGCATCGTCGGAACCCACACGCTTTTCAGCCATTCGCTGTCGCTGTAGACGGCGATGGGGCAGACGGCACGAGTCGCGAACCCGGCGTTCTCTCCGCGATTGTGGACGAAGCGGACTTCATCCGGCACCTTTCGGCCCCAATTGAAGTTGTAGCCATCCGCGCAGGAATCCGAATTGGCAAAGACGTGTGGTATCCCGTTCGCCCGCGCGAGCTTGCGGCAGGCCGGGGTGTCGTCGTTGGCGATGAGTCCGCGAACGCCACAGTCCGCCATAAAGCGGAAATGCTCGGCCCGTGCGTCGTCGCCGTTCATTTCGCTGTAGTACGAGGCTGCGCCGTAGTCCACGCCGTTGAAGTAGCGCTTCGCCGCCAGCACGGGCGCGATTGGCGGCACAACCGAGAAGTCAATCTCAGGGATTCCGCAAATGTCCTGGCCGTCACATGACACCCGTACCGAGCCGACGCCCGCAACGCCCTCTGCAGCATCGGCCGCCGCCCGCACGAGTATGCCTCGCGTGCCCCACGTGCAGAAGCCGCCTGTGGAGTAAAGGCGCAGCCCCTTCCATCGGAACGCAGTCACGGTGGAGCCGTCCGGGCGCGTCTCCACCCTCTTCGTGGCAAGGTCGCCGAACGAGGTGTCGACGAACGCGATCCCCTTCGGCAGAGTCACCTCCACGACGTAGCGCCTCTCATCCAGCTTCGCGTCCGCCCGCTTGTTGAAGTAGAACATCAGCGCGGCGACCTGTCCGCGAGAGACCGCGAACGTGTTGCCGAATTCGTGCATTGCCGCGAGCTTCATCCTCAATGGAGGCGGGGCGGGGAGCCGCACGATCGCAAGATCCTCGAACGCAAAAGTCGCACCGCTCTTGAGGCGAATCGCGAACGCAAGGGCCGATGCGCCCTTCGGGACGTCAAACTCGCCTCGCCATGGCATCCAGTCGCCGCTCGTCGTCAGCAGGCCGAGCTTGACCGACTTCGACGTGCCGGTGAATCCGATGTGGAATCCGCCGTTCGAATGCACCTCATGGCGGTAGTTCGGGGTCTGCGTGGACTTCAGGCGCATCGACAATGCATAGCGTCCACCACGGTCGTCCGGAAGCGGCACCTCCGCAGTGAAATCCATGCCGCCCGAAGTCGCGCCCTTCACAAGGTTGTCCGCCGGGGCGACCGCAGGGAAGCGCTGTCGAGAGATCGCCTCAAGATCAAACGTCATGCCGCCCGGATCAAGCGTCGCCGCCGGCAGGTTTCTGTCGTAATCGCCCGCGCATGCGGTCGCCAGCGCGAACAGCGGCAGGCACAGGGAGAATAGAGATGCGTTTGCCATTGCAGTGATTTCCTTCCTTGGGCCTGTCGTCGCGTCAGCGGATGACAACCGCCATGCCGCGTGCCCTGCAAAGGACAAGGCGTCCCCTGCGAAGCATCACGACTCGATCCGGCAGGGACTCAAGCCCTTTCACCACCGGCATTGCGGATGGCGGATTGCCGTTGTAGTCCACGAGCGTGTACCTGTCGCCAGAAGGCAGCGATGCGGCGTCGACGGTGAACTCCGAAGGCAGAGTGACGCCCTCCCCGGCCTTCAGCATGCCGCCCTTGAGCACCACCGCCGCGCCGTCCGGGATTGCGCCGCCAACGCCTATCGTTAGCGTTCCGCACTCCACGCTGATCGCGCCGCCGAAGGTGTTCGGGGCATTGAGGACAAGCTCGCCGCCGCCGCGCTTTGTCACCCCCCCTGTGCCGGAGCCATTGTCCGCAAGCGCCACGTTCAATGGTATGTTCGTGGTCAGTCCGCCACAGAAGAGATATGCCGTGGCCCGCGTGTATCCCTGGCCCGGCGACGTCACCGTCACGCCGGTGATTCGCTCGCCGGCCGAATCGAATTCCGCCATTGCGACCGCGCCCACGCCATCGCCTTCTATGACGACGGACGGCGCCGCCACATATCCGCTACGCGGGGCTGACGGCAACTCGATCGAGGCGATGCCGCGGCCGACGGGGCTCTTCAGCGGCGTAGATATCACGCTCGACACGCCGGAAGCCACGTCAAACACGGCTCCTCCGGGATATACGGTCGCTTCCACCGCCTCGTTGCCGGCTCCGAGCAATTCGCCAGAGGCAGTGGCGGATATGCCTCCGCCATTGAACGCGACCATGGCCGTGGTCGTCCCATGGACGGCATCATGCCGCCACATCGACGTCTTTTCCGCCTTCTTCACATATGGAGTGCACAGCATCGCGCCGCCCGTGAATGCAACCGTTCCCGTGGAGCAGGCCGTGTCGCACAAGACCAGTCCGTTGGAGAATTTCGGCGTGACACCGCTCTCGAAGCTTATCCGGGCCGTTCCATTGGAAAGGTCTGCCGCGGTGCCACACGAGCGCGACGAATATACGGTCTTGTCAACCGTGAACCGTCCTCCCACGAGCCGCATGTCCGCTACGCCATGATAGCCGACGTGCATGGTCTCGAGGTCCACGTCGCCACCCTTTTGCATGAAGTGCGCGTAGGCGCTGGTGGACGTGGTGCTGCCCATCTGGAACGCCCCGGCGCCCCTGCACTTCACGGTGCCGCCACCTATCTCCATGTATGCGACGGAATCGCGCGCCTCGCCAAAGCGTATGCAATGCTTTGCATTCGACCTTCCCACGCACGCCAGCTCTCCACCTCGCATTACCAGACTTGCCATCTGGCCGTCTCCGCAATTATCCGAGAGGGCCATCCACAGTCCGTTGGAGATGGCGCCGCCAGGCAGGAGCGTAAGCACCCCGCTGCTGTTCGTCGTCAGTCCACCTACGT
>CAVERN010000110.1:0-5635 GCA_963618095.1 bacterium
GATCGCACGCGGCCGTGCCGGCTGCGCGCGTTTCGGCGACCTGGCGGCCAACCTTCTCAAGCTTCGTGAAGTCGAGCGTGAGTTCGCAAGATTCTTCTAACTGTCCCATAAGAGTTGTCTATTATACCATATCTGCGGCGCGACGCAAGCGGGCGATGGTTTTTTCCCGCCCGAGCAGCGCGCACGTCTCGAAAAGCCCGATGCCTTCGCCGCGTCCGGTCACGGCCACGCGGATGGGATGCACCCACGGTCCCATGCCCTGACCCTGCGAAAGCGCCTTCACCATTTCCTCGCCGGCGGCGGCCGTGAACGGCTCAAGCGCGGCAAAGCGGTCGGCGAGGTCGAGCAGCAGCGCCTTCACGCCGTCCTTCCTAAGCCGCTTTTCAACGGCCTTCTCGTCGAACGGGTAGTCGTCGGTGAAGAAGTAGGCGCAGTTGCCGGGGATGTCGCTCCAGAACTTCGTGCGCACCTGCAGCTGGTCGACGAGCAGGTCGAGGTCGAAGCCGGCGGGGATCGTGAGCCCGGCGGCGGCCGTGCGCGCCAGCAGCTCGGCGCGGTAGGTCTCCTTCGGCGCGCGGCGGATGTATTCGCCGTTCATCCACTGCAGCTTCTTGATGTCGAACTTCGCGGGCGTGACGTGCACCTTCTCGATGTCGAAGAGCGCGATCATCTCCTCGCGCGTGAGCACTTCGCGCTCGTCGCCCGGGTTCCAGCCGAGCAGCAGCAGGTAGTTGAAGAGCGCCTCGGGCAGGTAGCCGTTCTCGCGGAACTCGCCCACGAACGCCGCGCCGTCGCGCTTCGAATACGGCTTGCCCTGCGCGTTGACGATCATCGAGAGGTGGCCGTAGCGCGGCGGCTTCGCGCCAAGCGCCTTGAAGATCTCGAGGTGCTTGAAGGTGTTCTCCACGTGGTCGTCGCCGCGGATGACGTGCGTGATGCCCTGGTCGATGTCGTCCACCACGTTCGCGAGGTGGAAGATGGGCGAGCCGTCGGAGCGCACGATCGCGAAGTCCTGCACGTCCTCGGCCTTCTTCTCGAGGTGGCCCTTCACGAGGTCGTCGAACGCGAGCACGCCCTCCTTGGGCATGCGGAACATGATCACGGTGCCCGTCTTGCCGTCGCGGCTCGTGCGCGTGCACTCGTAGGCGTGGCCGCTGGCGAGCAGCTGCTTCACGCAGTCGAGGTGCCGCGCAAGGTTCTTCGTCTGGTACACGGCCGGCTCGTCGTAGTCGAGCCCGAGCCACTCCATGCACTCGAGCAGCGCCTGGATCGCCTCGGGCGTGGAGCGCTCGAGGTCCGTGTCCTCGACGCGGAGCAGGAACTTGCCGCCCACGTGCCTGGCGTACAGCCAGTTGTAGATCGCGGCGCGTATGTTTCCGATGTGAACCTTCCCCGTCGGCGACGGGGCAAACCTGACTCTTGCTTCTTCCATGCCGCGAATTATACCACACCGGCGCCGTCCGCTCCGCCTTTTGGTATACTACGCGCCATTGGAGGACAGGTGTCGGCAGGGGACTGGCTGGAATGGAAGAGAGACTGCAGAACATACTGGCGCGCAGGGGCGTCGCGTCGCGCCGCGGCTCCGCCTCGATCATCGAGGAGGGCCGGGTGACGGTGGACGGGAAGGTGTGCGTGGAGCCGGGCGCGAGGTTCGACCCGGAGAGGGCGCTCGTGCGCGTGGACGGGCGCGTCGTCGCCGTCCAGCGCGAGCGCCTGCGCACCATAATGATGTACAAGCCCGTCGGGGTGCTGTCGAGCGTCTCGGACCGCTTCGGCGGCGAGACGGTGGTGGACCTCATCAGGGGGCGCGTCCGCGAGCGGCTCGTCCCGGTCGGCCGTCTCGACAGGGATTCCGAGGGGCTGATCCTGCTCTCGAACGACGGCGACCTGGCGCTTCGCCTCACCCATCCGAGGTACGGGCACGAGAAGGTGTACGTGGTGCGCGTTGGCGGGAAGTGGCGGGACGACAAGCTCGACGTGCTGCGCGGTCCCGTGAAGATGCCGGACGGCTACGTGACCCGCCCCGTGCCGGTGGAGCTGCTGCGCGTGCAGGAGAACAACGTGCACACGCTCCTGTTCCGCCTGGGCGAGGGGCGCAAGCGCCAGATCCGCTACATGTGCAGCGCGGCGCACCTCGTGGTCCTGTCCCTGAAGCGCGTGGAGGTGTCCGGCCTGCGCCTCGACGGGCGTCTGCGGCCGGGCGAGTGGCGCGACCTCACGCGGGACGAGGTGGAAAGGCTAAAGGCATGAACATTGATCTCTACTACTTCTGCGTCTTCGGGTTCTTCAGCTTCGCCTTCGGCGCGTGCGTCGCCAGCTTCCTCAACGTGTGCATCTGGCGCCTCCCCCGGGGCGAGAGCGTGGTGCGGCCAGCCTCCCACTGCCCGAACTGCGACGCTCCGATACGCTGGTACCAGAACGTCCCGGTGCTGTCGTACATCGCCCTTGGCGGCAGGTGCGCGAACTGCCGCAGGCCGATATCCATGCGCTACGTCGTGGTGGAGATCCTGGGCGGGACGCTGTTCCTCCTGGCGTACCTCCAGTGGGCGATGCCGGCGATGTTCGGGGACGCCCCCGTGCTCTGCCTCAGGCCGCTCTCGTCGGTCTGGGCGATGGCCGCCTTCTGGCTCGTGTCGGCGGGGCTGATCCTCGGCTCGTTCATCGACCTCGACCACTTCTACCTGCCGGACCGCGTGACGATCGGCGGGATGCTGGTCGGGGTGCCGGCGTCCGCGCTGGTCCCCGAGCTGCAGATGGAGCGCGCCTGGCTCGACGCGCTCTGCTGGAGCGCGGCCGGGCTGGCGTTCGGCTTCCTCTTCCTGTGGGGCATGGGGTGGATCTTCTCGAAGGTGTTCAGGAAGGACGCCCTGGGCTTCGGCGACGTGAAGCTGATGGGGGCGATCGGCGCGTTCTTCGGGCCGACCGCAGTGCTGTTCGTGCTGATCGTGTCCTCGCTCGTGGGGTCGGCGGCGGGAGTCGCGATGATCGCGAGGGGGAAGGCGAGGCTCGGCGGCTTCACCGCCGTGCCGTACGGCCCGTTCATCGCCGTGGCGACGGTCGTCTGGATGTTCTGGGGCCCGCCGCTCGTCTCGCGCTACGTGGCGCTCTTCGCCGGCTGATCGCCCCGGCAGCCCGTGTCCAGCCCCGCGATCTCAGGCACGAGGGATATCCCGAACCGGTCGCGCACCTTCGCCGCCATGAGCCTGGCGAGGGCGAGCAGGTCGGACGACGTGCAGCCTTCGCCGGCCACGATCACGTTCGCGTGCTCGCTCCACACGTACGCGCCGCCAACCCTGAGCGACTTCGCGCCCGCCTCCTCGAGCAGCCTCCCGGCGGGCTGCTGCGGCGAGGGGTTTCTGAACACGCTCCCGCACGTGCGCGGGGGAAACCGGCGCCGCCTCGCGATGTAGTGCGCGGCGTCCGAGGTTTCCCGTCCGCCGCGTCCGGCCGCGCCGGACGGGGCATCCTTCAGGACGACCTCGGTTATGAGCCCCGGTATCGAGGACTCGCGGTAGGCGAAGCCGCAGTCCCTCGCGGGGATCCTCCGCCCGTCCGCGACCACGTACTCCACGTGGTTGCCGAAGCAGTCCCCGAAGGCCCCGGCGTTCATCTTCGCCCAGCCTCCGACCGTGCCGGGGATCCCCGCCATGAAGGCGAGGTCCGGGCGGCGGGCGACGAGCGCGGCCCCCGGCTCCGCCGCCCCGCACCCGTCCGGGGCGCGGACCACGTCGCGGTCCGTGGCGCAGTCGCTTAGCCAGGTGTTCGACCCGCCGCCCACGACGATGGCGCCGTCCGGCACGGGCCCGCCGCGGAGCAGGCGGCCGTACGAGACGCCGCCGGTGCGGAACAGGGACAGCGCCGAGAGGTCGATCCCGGCGCGCGCGGCGTCCGGCGGCCTCCCGTCCGGGAGGGACTGCATGTCGCCGACGATGCGCGGGACCAGGTCGATGAGGTCGCCGGCGCCGAGGACCATTATGAGGTCGCCGTCCGAGGCGGTGAGGAACATGTGCCGCCAGGCCTCCTCCGCGCTGCGGGAGAGGATGGGGGCGCATTTCCCGGGAGGCCTGGCGTCCCTGACGGCCAGGTAGAGGTCCGCGACGTCGCCGCCGCACAGCGGCTCCTCGAACGCCGGGTAGACCGGGATGAGCACGATCTCGTCCGCATCGGAGAGCGCGGCCGGGAAGTCCGCCAGCAGCGCCCTGGTGCGCGAATAGCGGTGCGGCTGGAACATCACCCGCAGGCGCCTCGGCCCCAGCGCCCTCGCCATCGAGATGGCGCAGGCGATCTCGGTGGGGTGGTGGGCGTAGTCCGTGAAGACGGATATCGCGGCCTTCGCGTCCGCCGGCGCGCGCGGCGGCCAGATCCGCTCGAAGCGCCTGTCCGGCAGGGCCGACAGCGCCTGCGGCAGGGCGGCGGAGATCTCCTCGCGCGCGTGGCCGAGGCGGAGCGCGACCTCTATCGCGGTGCGCGCGTTGCGCACGTTGTGCTCGCCCAGGACGAGGGCGCGCAGCTCGGGCCAGTCGGCGGCGTCGAGGGCGGATGACTCGATCACGCACTCGGCGGCGTCCATCGCCTTCCTGAAGCAGGCCAGGTAGTCGTCGAGCGTCCTGAAGTGGTCCGGATGGTCGTACTCGAGCGACGTCACCACGAGGATCCGGGCGCGGTAGAGCGACAGCGTGCCGTCCGACTCGTCCGCCTCCGCCACGAACGCGCCGGACCCCGCTCCAGCAACCGGGAAGTCGCCCGTCTCGCCGCCGATGCACCAGGACGGGTCGTCGCCGAGCGCGCGCAGGAGCTTCGCGATGAACGTGGCGGTGGTGGTCTTGCCGTGCGTCCCGCACACCGCTATGCCTTGGGACTCGTTGAAGATCCCGGCGAGGACCTCCCCGCGGTACCGGATCTCGTGTCCGGCTGCCGCGACGAACTCCGCGTTGGTGCGCTGGACCGCGGGCGTGAACACGCACACGTCGGTGTCGGGCGTGATGTGGTCGGGCGAGTGCCCCGTCTCCACGCGTATGCCGTTCGCCTCCAGCCACCTGGTCCTCGGCGTGGCGTGGAGGTCGCACCCAGACACGTCGCACCCTCTCTTCTTCAGCAGAAACGCGACGCCGGCCATGCCGACGCCGCCGATCCCCGTGAAGTGGTATTTTCCGCGTTCCGTCACGGCGCGCGATTATACCATAACGCGCATGAGAAACGCGCATGAGGGGTGCTTGTCGCCAACCAATTCTAAATTTTGGCTCTTGCAAGTTTTTGGTTCTTCGGAGTTTTTAGTGGTGCTCGCCGTGGTGGGTGGCAGCTTCGGCATCTCGCCTGTTTTTTAACCACGAACCAGAGACACGGGCATCGCGCAATGCGCGATTGGCGAGCCTGTCGCCGCCGCGAGGCCTGAAGGCTGCGCCTTCGCCCCGCGCCGCCGCCAATCTCGCCACCCCCGCCCCGCGGGGTTGCGCCCGCGCCTCTGTCATGAAAGCGCCCTACGGGCGACACGAAAACCGCCCAAGCCTCTCGTCGAAGCACGAAAAGCTTGCGCGCGGCCTGCTCGAACGCTCGGTGGCAACACAAGGGGATGAAGCGACTCGGCAAGCGACCAAAGAGAGCTTAGCACGAAGTCGGCCTGCCCGGCACATGCGGC
>CAVERN010000111.1:0-5594 GCA_963618095.1 bacterium
GTGCGCGAACTTGAGGAGCACGGACGAGTCGTGGAACACGTTCTCCTCGAAGACGGCCGTGCGGTCCTCGAAGAGGCTCACCTTGGTCGAGGTCGAGCCGGGGTTTATGACCAGTATTCTCTTTGCCATCGCGAACGCCTAATGTCTGACTCGCTTCTGCGCGGTACGGGGGCCCATTATACCACAGAGGCGGGACGCCCCCGCCAGGGCCGCCGCCCCGCCTACAGGCTCCTGTGGCAGGTGCGGCTTATGACGTCGAGCTGCTGCTCGCGCGTGAGGTCGATGAACTTCACCGCGTAGCCGGAGACCCTCACCGTGAAGTTCGCGTACTCCGGCCTCTCCGGGTGCTCCATCGCGTCCACGAGCTTCTCCGTGCCGAACACGTTCACGTTCAGATGGTGGGCGCCCTGCGAGAAGTAGCCGTCGAGCACCCGCGCGAGGGTCGTCTCCCTCGAGGCCTCGTCGTTGCCGAGAGCCGAGGGGTGGATCGTCTGCGTGTTGGAGATGCCGTCGAGCGCGTATCCGTACGGAAGCTTCGCGACCGAGTTCAGCGAGGCGAGGAGGCCGTTCCTCTCCGCGCCGTAGGAGGGGTTCGCGCCCGGCGAGAGCGGCTCGCCCGCCTTGCGCCCGTCTGGCATCGCGCCCGTCGCCTTGCCGTACACCACGTTGGAGGTGATGGTGAGGATGGACGTGGTCGGCGTGGCGTTGCGGTAGGTGTGATGGCTGCGGATCTTGCGCATGAACTCCTTCAGGAGCGCCTTGGCGATCTCGTCGGCGCGGGGGTCGTCGTTCCCGTAGCGCGGGAAGTCGCCCTCCACCCTGTAGTCGACGGCCAGGCCGGTCTCGTCGCGGACGACGCTCACCTTCGCGTACTTGATCGCGGAGAGGGAGTCCACCGCGTGGGAGAATCCGGCGATCCCCGTCGCGAACGTCCTCTCCACGTCCGTGTCGATCAGCGCCATCTGAGCCGCCTCGTAGTAGTAGCGGTCGTGCATGAAGTGGATGAGGTTGAGAGTGTGCACGTACAGCCCCGCGAGCCAGTCCATCATGGCGTGGTACGCCTTCACGACCTTGTCGTACTCGAGCACGTCGTCCAGTATCGGGCGCAGCTCCGGGCCCACCTGCACCCGGGTCTTCTCGTCCACGCCGCCGTTGATGGCGTAGAGGAGGCACTTGGCGAGGTTCGCGCGCGCCCCGAAGAACTGCATCTCCTTGCCCGTGTGCGTGGCCGACACGCAGCAGCATATCGCGTAGTCGTCGCTCCACACGCGCCGCATCACCTCGTCGTTCTCGTACTGCACGCTCGACGTGGCGATCGAGATCTTCGCCGCGTAGCGCTTGAACGCCTCCGGCAGGCGCGGGGAGTAGAGCACCGTGAGGTTCGGCTCGGGGCTGGGGCCCATCGTCTCGAGCGTGTGCAGGATGCGGTAGTCGGTCTTGGTCACCATGCTCCGCCCGTCGCCGCACATCCCCGCCACGTTGATCGTCGCCCACACGGGATCGCCGGAGAAGAGCTGGTTGTACTCCGGGACGCGCGCGAACTTGACCATCCGGAACTTGAGCACGAGGTGGTCGATGAGCTCCTGCGCGCCGGACTCGTCGAGGGCCCCGCGCCTGAGGTCGCGCTCGATGTATATGTCGAGGAACGTGGAGATGCGGCCGATGGACATCGCCGCGCCGTTCTGCGTCTTGATCGCGGCCAGATACCCGAAATACGTCCACTGCACCGCCTCGCGCGCGTCGCGCGCGGGGCCGGAGATGTCGAAGCCGTAGCTCGCCGCCATCTCCTTCATCGCCTTGAGAGCGCGTATCTGCTCCGAGACCTCCTCGCGCCCGCGGATGACGTCCTCGGGCATCGAGCCCACCCCCACCATCGGCAGGTCGCGCTCCTTCGCCGCCACGAGCGCGTCTATGCCGTAGAGCGCGACGCGCCTGTAGTCGCCCACTATGCGCCCGCGCCCATACGTGTCGGGAAGCCCCGTTATTATCTTGTTCTTGCGCGCCCTGCGCATCTCGGGGGTGTAGGCGTCGTACACGCCCTGGTTGTGCGTCTTGCGGTACTCGGTGAAGATGCGGTGGAACTTCGGGTTCGGCGTGTAGCCGTGGGTGGCGAGCGCCTCCTCGGCCATCTTTATGCCGCCGTACGGCATGAACGCGCGCTTGAGCGGCTTGTCGGTCTGGAGCCCGACGACCTTCTCGAGGGACTTGTCGAGATACCCCGGGGCGTGGGAGGTGATGGTGGAGACGATGTCGGTGTCCATGTCCAGCACGCCGCCCTTCGCCCGCTCCTCCCTCTGCAGCTCCTGCAGCCTGGACCACAGCGCGGCGGTCGCCTCCGTCGCTCCCGCCAGGAACGACGCGTCCCCGCCGTATGGCGTGTAGTTCAGCCGTATGAACTCGGCGGGATCGATCTCCTCCTGCCATTCGCCGCCAACGAAGCCTTCCCAGGCATTGCACTCCGCATTCATCTCCGCACCCCATTCTTTCTTCATGACGGGCGCGCATTATACCACAAACCGGGCCAGAGTGTTAGCCTAATATAATTTTATTTGTCGTGCGCCGGAACCTACTCCTCGGGCTTCAGGTGGCGCAGGAGCTCGTCGAAGCGGCGGATCTTCACGGTGCAGCGGCTCTCGCGCAGATGCCCGAAGCCGAACGAGCAGAACGCAGTCCTCACGCCCGCCGCCGCGCCGCTCTCCATGTCGGTCCAGTTGTCCCCCACCATCCAGTCGCGCCGGGAGAGCCGGTGCCCGCCCATGCGCGAGGCGCACTCGCGCAGAGGCATGCCGGATGGCTTCATCTCGGCGCAGTCCCCGCCGGCGACGACCGCGTCCCCGAAGTACCCCAGCATCCCGTAGTGCGCCAGCAGGTCGCGTGCGGCGAAGTTCGGCTTGTTTGTGCTCACGCCCATGAGCCATCCGCGGTCCGCTATCTCGTCGAGCGTGCGCCTCACCCCGGGGTAGGGCGCCGTCTCGTCCGTCATGTGGGCGCGGTAGTTCTCGCTGAAGCGCGGCCAGAGCTCGTCGAACCGCCCCGCGACCTCGGGTATGGACCGCTCGAGCAGGCTTCGCGCCCCGCAGCCGACGAAGCCAACCACCACGTCCTGCGGCAGCGGCTTCAGGCCGAGGTCGACGCGCGTGAAGTTGACCGCGCTGGCGAGGTCGGCGCGCGAGTCGAAGAGCGTGCCGTCCAGGTCGAAGAACACCGCGTCCATCGCGCCGTCCCCCGCCTATCCCTTCACGATCGAGCCGCAGGCCTTGAGGATGCCGGCCACGTCCGCAAGGTCGGCGGGGATGATCATGGAGTTGTTCGACTTCGCGAGGTTGCCGAACTGCACGAGGTACTGCTGGGCGAGCTGCATGTTCACGGAGTTCATGCCGCCGGGCTCGTTGAGCGCGGCCGCGACCTTGCGTATGCCCTCGGCCTGGGCGTCCGCGACGAGCGTGATCTCCTTGGCGCGGCCCTCGGCCTCGTTGATGCGGCGGGCCCTCTCGCCCTCGGAGAGGGCGATCGCCTGCTGCCTCTCGCCCTCGGCGCGGTTGATCTTCGACTGCCTCTCGCCCTCGGACTCCGCGATCATCGCGCGCTTCTCGCGCTCCGCCCTCATCTGCTTCTCCATCGCGTCGCGGATCGTCTGCGGCGGCGTGATGTTCTTGATCTCGTAGCGCGTCACCTTGATGCCCCACGGGTCGCTCGCCTTGTCGACCGCCGAGACGATCGCCGCGTTGATCGACGTGCGCTCCTCGAACGAGCGGTCGAGGTCGAGCTTGCCCATCTCCGAGCGCATCGTGGTCTGCGCGAGCTGCGTCGTGGCGAAGAGGTAGTTGCCGATGCCGTAGGAGGCCTTGGCGGCGTCCATCACCTGCATGTAGAGGATGCCGTCAACGTCCACCGCGATGTTGTCCTTCGTGATGCACTGCTGCGGCGGCACGTCTATCGCCTGCTCCTTGAGCGTGTGGCGGTAGGCGATCTTGTCGAAGAACGGCACGAGTATGTGGAACCCGGCCTCGATCGTGCAGTGGTACTTGCCGAGGCGCTCGACCACGTACGCCGCGTTCTGCGGCACTATCACCGCGGTCTTCACTATCGTGACCAGCACGCAGATCATCACGATCGAGCAGAACAGCAGACTTGCCATGACTTTTCTCCTTTTTCCTATGCCTTCGCCTTCAGGCGCGCGCCCGGCGCCGTCACTTCCCCGCGTACCTCACGAGGGATTCCACCGGATAGCCCTTCAGGGCGTTGCTGCGGGCGGCGAAGCCCTCCAGCTCGATGGGAAAGATCATCTTGACCACCACTCCGCCGAGACGCTCCACCAGGCGCGCGGCCGCGCGCGCGGTGCCGCCGGTGGCGAGGAGGTCGTCCACTATGACCACGCGCTGGCCGGGCTTCACCGCGTCGACGTGCATGTGGAGCTCCGCCTCCCCGTACTCGAGCGCGTACCGCTCGGATATGGTCTCGCGCGGGAGCTTTCCGGGCTTGCGGATCGGCGCGAACGCGGTGCGGAAGCGGTCCGCGAGGGCGGCTCCGAAGATGAAGCCGCGGGACTCCGGCGCCGCGACGAGGTCGAACTCGCAGCCGGCGAGGATGCCGGTGGAGATGTCGAGCGCGAGCTGGAAGCCCTCGGGGGAGTCGAGGATCCCCGTGACGTCGCGGAACAGGATCCCTGGCTTGGGGAAGCCCGGAATCTCCCTGACGTAGCTCTCGAGGTTCTTCATGTCAGAGCGTGCCGAATATGCGGTCGCCGGCGTCGCCGAGGCCGGGGACGATGTAGAAGTGGCTGTTGAGCCGCTCGTCCATCGCGGCGGCGTAGACCGGCACGTCGGGATGGTGCCTCTCGAAGTTCTCCATCCCCTCCGGGGCGGAGACGATGCAGAGGAACTTGATGCGGCGGTAGCCGAGCTTCCTGAGCTGGCCCACGGCGTCCACCGCGCTCCCGCCGGTCGCGAACATCGGGTCTATCACGATCGCGAGCTCGTCGCCCTTCGCCGGCGGCACCTTCGAGTAGTACGGCACCGGCTCGGCGGTCTGCTCGTTGCGCTGCATCCCGAGCACCCCCACCTTGGCGTACGGCAGCACGTGGAGCATCGAGTCGAGCATGCCCATCCCGGCGCGGAGGATCGGCACGAGCACGATGCGGTCGGATATCCTGCGCCCGCGCGTCGCCGCGACGGGGGTCTCGAGCGGCACCTCCACGGTGTTGAGATCCTTGAGCGCCTCGAAGGCGAGGAACGACGTCAGCTCCGAGACCAGCTCGCGGAAGAGCTTCGGCGGAGTCGCGCGGTCTCGGAGGTACGCGAGGCGGTGGTCGACGAGCGGATGCTTTAGAATCGTGTGCATGGCGGCGAAGTGTACCACAAACCGGACCTCGGCGCAACGGGATTTCAGTGGTCGTGACGGCCTTCGCCGTGCCACGGGACGGACGGCGGGACGGCGTCGATGCCGGCGGCGATGCGCTGGCGCACCGCCTCGTAGACGAGGATCGTCGCGGCGGCGGAGACGTTCAGCGAGTCGGCGAGGCCGAGCATCGGGATGCGCACGCGCAGCTCCGCGCCGTCCATCCACTTCGCCGTGAGGCCGTACTGCTCCGCGCC
>CAVERN010000112.1:0-5395 GCA_963618095.1 bacterium
GCTCGAATACCCCCTGTATCTCGCCGAAGGCGCGCTCTGGCGCCTGCGGCACGGCCGGTAACGGGCGCCCATCGCATCGCATTTGACACGCATGGCGGCTTGGTATAGAATACCGCGCCACAAGGGACTTCAGAAAGGGGTTCACCGATGTTCGAATATCCACGCTCCGTCCATAGGCTCGGCGACACCGCCGTGTCGATCGTCCGCGGCGGCGACGCCGACCTCCTCAGGGTCACGGGCCCCAATCCCGGATTCTCCGGCGCCTGCGCCGAGGGCGGCGGGCTCTTCCCGCTCGACCACGCCAACACCGCGACGCTCCGCCGCCTGTTCCCCTTCTGCGCGCCGAGGCCGGTCCTGTCCAGCGACCGCACCGTCGGCGTGGGCGACAGGCTCGGCATCGCGACCCCGGGCCATCTCCGGGTGTTCGAGAGGTTCGACGCCGTGCCGGTGCTGGCCCAGCAGTCCATCCGCGAGCTGACCCTCACCGGCCGCACGTTCGGGGACGTGCTCGACTGCGCGACGCAGGCCGTGTTCCGCGAGGACTTCCAGCGCGGCTACGGGGCGGACGGCGACCACCTCAAGACGGACGCGGAGGTGGAGTACGCCCTTGGCGAGGGATACACGATGCTCACCCTCGACTGCTCGGAGCACATCCGCAACGACGTGCCCGGGATGTCCGACGCGCAGGTCCGCGCGGAGTACCGCGCCGACGCCGAGATCGAGTCGATCTACCTCGGCAGGACGTTCGACGTGGAGGGGCACGCCGTGGCGTTCGGGGCGGACGAGCTCATGCGCACGTGCCTCGTCTACGGCAAGGCGATAGACCACGCCGTCTCGATATACGAAAGGCACGTAAGGGGGCGAAGCGTCGACTTCGAGGTCTCCATCGACGAGACGATGACGCCCACCACTCCGGCGCAGCACTACTTCGTGGCGAACGAGCTGACGCGGCGCGGCGTCAGGATCGCGACCGTGGCGCCCAGGTTCTGCGGCGAATTCCAGAAGGGAATCGACTACATCGGCGACCTCGCCCAGTTCGAGAGGGAGCTGTCCGCGCACGCGGCGATCGCGCGCAGGTTCGGCTACAGGCTCTCGATCCACTCCGGGTCGGACAAGTTCTCCACGTTCCCGGCGATAGGCCGGCTCACCGGCGGGCGCTTCCACCTCAAGACCGCCGGCACGAACTGGCTGGAGGCGATGCGCGTGGTGGCGGCGTGCGATCCCGCGCTCTACCGGGAGGTGCACGCCTACGCCCTCGACACCGCCTTCGCCGAGGCCAGGAAGTACTACCACGTCACCACGGACCTCTCGAGGATCCCGCCGCTCGGCACGCTTTCGGACGGCGAGCTCGAGGGCCTCTTCGACCAGAACGACGCGCGCCAGCTCATACACATCACGTACGGGCTGATCCTCACGGCGAAGGGCGCGGACGGCTCGTTCCGCTTCCGCGACAGGCTCTTCAGGCTCTGGCGCAGGCACGACGAGGAGTACGCCGCCCGGCTGGACAGGCACATCGGGCGGCATCTCGAGCTTCTCTACAGCGGCTTCGCGAAGTAGCCGAAGGCACACGAAAGAATCGGAAAGGACAGGGCGGGAATGGGCATCTTCAAGGCATACGACATCCGAGGCATATACGGCGAGGATCTCACGGAGGACGTCTTCTACAAGATAGCGCGGGCGTACGCGCGCTTCCTCGGCGCCCCGAGGAGGATCGTCGTCGCCAGGGACTGCAGGAAGTCCTCGGACTCCCTCTTCGAGGCGTTCGCGAGGGGTCTCAACGACGTCGGCGTGGACGTGGTGGACGTGGGCCTCGCGTCCACGCCGATGAGCTACTTCGCGAACGGCACGCTCAGGCCGGACGGCTCCGTGATGATAACGGCCTCGCACAACACGAAGGAGTGGAACGGCTGCAAGCTGTGCCGGGCGGACGCGGTGCCGATCTCCGGCGCGACGGGCATCGGGGACATCGAGAGGATGGTCGAGACGGGCGACCTCGGGGAGAACGCGGCGAGGCGCGGCTCCGTGGAGCGGATCGACGTCTCGGAGGCGTACGGCCGGCACGCGCGCTCCTTCGCGCACCTCGCCAGGCCCCTGCGCGTCGCGATGGACTTCGCGAACGGAATGGGCATCGCGGAGTCCGTGGCGTTCAGGGACAGCGGCCTGACGTACGACGCCCTCTACGGCGAATACGACGGCGACTTCCCGAACCACGACGCGAACCCGCTCCACGTGGAGACGCTCGCCGACCTCCAGGCCATGATAAGGGCGAACCCCGGCAAGTACGCCTTCGGCGTCGCGTTCGACGGCGACGCGGACCGCGCCGGCTTCGTGGACGAGAAGGGCGACGTGATCCCGATGGACTTCACCACGGCCCTCATCGCGCAGGACATGATCGCGGCGAACCCCGGCGCGACGTGCTTCTACGACCTGCGCTCCACGAAGATGTGCAGCGAGACCATCCTGGCTGCTGGCGGGCGGCCGATGATGAGCCGCGTCGGCCACTCGTTCATAAAGGCGCAGATGCGCGAGAACGACGCCGTGTTCGCGGGCGAGCTCTCCGGGCACTACTACTTCAAGGCGAACTTCACGGCGGAGTCCTCCTCGATGGCCACGTTCGCGCTCGCCAACATCGTCTCGAAGAGCGGAAGGCCGCTGTCCGAGCTCGTCGCGCCGCTGCGGAAGTACTCGCAGTCCGGCGAGATAAACTCGCGCGTCGCGGACGCCCCGGCGGTGCTCGAGCGCATCCGGCGAGAGTTCCCCGGCTACGTGGAGCTGGACGGCGTGTCCGTTGACCGCTGGGACGACGAGGGCTGGTGGTTCAACGTGAGGATGTCCAACACCGAGCCGCTCGTGCGCCTCAACCTCGAGGCGAAGACCCGCCCCCTCATGGAGGAGCGCCGGGACGCCATGCTGGCCCTCATACGCGGATAGGCGATGCATCCCGACCTCTTCTCGATCGGATTCCTGCACGTGAAGACGTACGGGTGCTGCATGGCGCTCGGCTTCCTCGCGGCGTGGCAGGTGCTCGCGCACCTGTGCCGCAGGACGGGGCGCCAGTTCGACCCGCTCGGAAACCTCCTCGTGGCGCTGATGGCCTCGGGCGTCGTCGGCAGCCGCATCGCGTACGTGATCGAGCACTGGCAGTCGGAGTTCGCCGCCCGCCCGATGGACATAGTGCGGATAGACCAGGGCGGGCTCATGTTCTACGGGGGGCTGATCCTCGCGACGGTCACGTTCGCGTGCTGGTGCGCGATCAGGCGCGAGAGCCCGCTGGCGGTCGGAGACCTGCTGTGCGTGGCGATCCCGCTCGGACACGCCTTCGGGCGCGTGGGATGCCTATTCTACGGATGCTGCTACGGCAGGCTGTCGGAGTCGCCGCTGGCGATCTCGTTCCCACGAGGGTCCCCCGCGTGGCACGAGCAGCTCAGCCTCGGGCAGATAGCCTCCACGGCGCGGGAGAGCCTGCCGGTCCTGCCCACGCAGCTCTTCGAGGCCGCCGCGAACCTGGCGCTCTTCGCGATCCTCTTCGCGTGCTATCGGCGCTTCCGCAGGGGGACAACGGCGCTCTACCTCATCGGCTACGCGCTCGTCCGCTTCCCGATGGAGTGCCTGCGGGGCGATCCGCGCGCGGCGGTGGGGCCCTTCTCCATATCGCAGACGATCTCCCTCGTCCTCCTGGGACTGGGCGTGGCCCTGGCCGCGCGATCCTGGCGGCGCGCCCCGGCCGGGCCGGACGGAGGACGGCGATGACCGGAGAGGAGCTGGAGGCCAGGCTCGCGGGCGGAGAGCTCGAGCGCCTCGGCGACGGATCGCGCCGCGAGTGCTACGCGCTGCCCGGCACGGGGCTGTGCCTGAAGCTCTACCGCGAGGAGGCCACCGCCCCGAACCGGGCCGTCGCCAGGGAGATCCGCAGGTTCCGGCACGACGAGAGGCGCAGCGCGTGCTGCCGCGAGCACCGCTACCGCGAGGCGCTGAGGAAGACGCTCCCGCCGTACGTGTTCGCGGCGTTCCCGGAGGAGATGGAGGCCGTCCACCTCCCGAGGCGCGGATGGGCCGTGGTCGAGACGCGCGTCTCGAACGCGGACGGCTCCCCGTGCGAGCGGTTCACGAGCGTCTACCGCCGCACGGCGGACGCCAGGGCGAAGGAGCGCCTCCTGGGGGAGTTCACGGCGCTCGTCGAGTCGCTCTCCGCCTACGCCGTGCGCTTCTACGACCACCAGAACATAGTGGTGCAGTTCCTCGGAGACGGCTCGTTCCGCCTCAGGATCGTGGACTTCGAGCCGACCTCCCGCACCCTCGTCCCGGTCGACTCCCTCTGCCCGGCGATGGTGCGCGCGAAGGCGCGGCGCCGCGCCAGGCGCTACCTCGCGACGCACTGCGGGGTGAAGGCGAAGCTCAACGGCCTGGACCCGGCGCTCCGGCGCAGGTGGGACCGACTGATCGCGGAGGACGGCGCGAGGATCGGCCTCTCGGAATGCTCGGCGTTCCTCGAGAACAAGCTCGTGAACGACATCTTCTACCGGGGGCTCTTCAACGGACGCCCCTGCGTGGTGAAATGCTCCTCCAGGGCGCCTGACTCGCTCCGCAACGAGTGCGAGATGGCGCGGCGCATGTTCGAGGCGGCGCCGGAAGTGGTGGCCGAGCCGCTGGCGTTCCACTCCACCCCCGACGGGCGCATGGCGCTCTTCGTCAGCGCGTTCGTCCCGGACAGGGCCGCCCCGGCCGATCCCGCCTCCGACATCCTCAGGATGGCGGAGGCGCTCAGGAGCACGGGGATCGTCCACCGGGACATCAGCGCGGGCAACCTGCTGGCCGGGGACGACGGGCATCTCAAGCTGATGGACTTCCAGTTCGCGGTCGACCGGGCGAACTACCGCGAATCGGAGTTCATGCGCTCCCGCCCCGTATACCTGTACCTCACGTTCGGCAACTGCGAGAGGCTTGGCGCAGGGCGGTGGAACGACATACTTGGGCAGGGCCTGGCGGAGTGCCTTCGCCACTTCGCGCCCGAGAGCGAGGAGACGGCCAGGCGGCTCGAGCAGTCCGCCCCGGAGATGACCTTCGCCGCGCCCGTGGCGAAGGCGGCGATGTGGAGGCTGTGGGCGGAGTACGCCTACCTCAGGCTCCGCCGCCGGATCGTCCGCCGCCGCTCCACGGCCTGGCGATGCGAGAAGGCCGCCCGCCTGCTCTCGGCGGACCGGAGCCGCCCCGCCGTCTGACCACAACCCATCAGGAACCAGCAACTCAACGCCATCATGGAAAAGTCAAACTACAAATGGACCGCCCTCGCGCTTCTGTGGGTGGCATTCTTCCTCCAGCAGGGCACGCGGCAGCTCTTCGGGCCGTCCGTGCCCGCCATCTGCGGCTCGCTCGGCATCGACAAAGTCGCCATCGG
>CAVERN010000113.1:0-5379 GCA_963618095.1 bacterium
TGAACATGGCCGAGTTCGACAAGACGGCCTGGTACGCGCAGAGCGCCCTCAAGGCGTCGAAGGAGACCGGCGACAACGGCGTCGCCATGATCCTCGACCACTTCCGCAGGGTGCTTGGATAGTTCGGACGGGAAGGGGACTCGCAGACAGATGAACACGGTTCTGATTGGCTCCCAGTGGGGCGACGAGGGCAAGGGCAAGGTCATTGACGTCCTTACGGACAGGGCCGACCTGGTGGTGCGCTACCAGGGCGGCTCGAACGCCGGGCACACGGTGATCGCCGAAGGCAGGAAGCGCGTGCTGCGGCTCATACCGAGCGGCATCCTGCACGAGGGCAAGGTCTGCGTGATCGGCAACGGCGTCGTGATGAACCCGCTCGACCTCATCGACGAGATCGAGGCCATGCGCGCCACGGGCGTGGAGCCGAAGGGCCGCCTGTTCATCTCAACGCGCACGCAGATGGTGATGCTCTACCACCGCGCGCTCGACAAGGCCGAGGAGGCCGCCCGGCCGAAGGGCAAGAAGATCGGGACGACGGGCCGGGGCATCGGCCCGGCGTACGCCGCCAAGGTCTCGCGCACGGGGCTTCGCTGCGGCGACATGCTCGCGGACGGCTTCCTGGACCTCGTCCGGGCGCAGGTGGAGGACACGAACTCCAAGCTCCGGATGCTCCGGGCGGAGCGGGTGGACGATGGCGACTCCCTCGAGGTGCCGGGCTGCACGGTGAGGGACTACCAGCTGGACGCCGACGAGCTCGTGTCCATCTACCGCACCGTGCAGGAGAAGCTCTCTCCGTACGTGCGGGACACGGTGCCCATGCTCCACGAGGCGAAGAGGGCGGGGAAGTCCATCCTCCTCGAAGGGGCGCAGGGCACGATGCTCGACATCGACTTCGGCACGTACCCGTTCGTGACGTCGTCCAACCCGACCTCCGGCGGCGCGTGCGTCGGCTCGGGACTTTCCCCGCGCGACATCGACTGCGTGGTGGGGGTGATCAAGGCGTACACGACCCGCGTGGGCGAGGGCCCGTTCCCGACGGAGCTCTACAACGCCGTGGACAAGCTCGACGAGGACGGCAGGACGATGGCCGAGCGCGGCCACGAGTTCGGCGCGGTGACGAAGCGCCCGCGCCGCACCGGCTGGTACGACGCCGTGGTGGCGCGCTACGCGCAGCAGGTCAACGGCGTGGACTACTGGGCGCTCACCAAGCTGGACGTCATGGACGTATTCCCGAAGATCAGGATATGCGTGGCGTACGAGCTTGACGGGCGGCGCATCGACTACATGCCGTCGTCGTCGGCGGACCTCGCGAGGGTGAGACCGATCTACGAGGAGATGGACGGGTGGATGTGCGAGACCTCGAACGTCACGCGCATCGAAGACCTGCCTCCGAAGGCGAAGGCGTACGTGGACAGGCTCGTGGAGCTCTCCGGCGGGAAACTGGGGATACTGTCCATCGGCCCCGCGCGCGAGTCGACCCTGCGGATAGCCCTATGAACCCGATCCTGAAGCGCACGCTGTGCGGACTGGGCGTGGGGGGGCTCGTGCTCGGGCTCTTCCTGTACTGTCCCCTCAGGGGGATCATGCCGATCGTCCTCGCGCTCTCCACACTCGCCCAGCTCGAGTTCTACCAGATGGCGAGGCGCAAGTACGAGCCGGTCGCCTGGTTCGGCCTCCTGCTCGGGGGGGCGTGGATCGTCGCCGTAGGCCTGCTGGGGTTCGACAGGGGGCTGGCCATCCTGGCGTTCTCCTTCGCGCCGCTGGCGGCGTTCGCCTTCGCCGCGCTCTGCCTGCTCGTGCTCTTCAGATCCCGCTACTCGAACCCGGTCGGGACCGTGGCCGTCACGCTCATGGGGTTCATGTACGTGCCGTTCCTGCTCTCGTTCTTCCTGCTCACGGTGCATACGACCTGCGCCCCGTGGCTGGAATGCCCGCGTCTCCTCCAGTCCCGCGTGGGGCTCTACACGCTCTTCGCGCTGGTGGCGGTCGCGAAGCTCTCCGACACGGGCGGCTTCGCCTTCGGGATGGCGTTCGGGCGGCATCGTCTCTGCCCCACGGTCTCCCCGAAGAAGTCCTGGGAGGGCCTGGCGGGCTCCGTTCTCTTCTCCGCCCTGGCCGCGGCGGCGATGCTCGCCATCGCGCGCCGCTTCGGATGGGGCGAGGATCTGGGCTTCTGGAAGTCGTTCGGCTATCCGGTCGCGATGGTCGGCGGAGGCGCGTTGGCGATCGTCGCGACGGTCTGCGACCTCATAGAGAGCCGCTTCAAGCGCGAGTTCGGGGTGAAGGACTCCTCCTCCTCCCTGCCGGCCGGCATGGGGGGGCTGCTGGACATGCTCGACTCGGTGCTCTTCATCCCCGCGTTCGTCTATCTGACGATTCTCCTGTGGTTTCTCGTCTGACGCGGTAATGGGTTAGCCAAGTTCGTGGGGCGAACGGGCGGCAAGCGCGGGCGGGTGGTTTAGCCGTGTAGAAGTGTAGAAAAGGAGAGGAGGGGAAAGGGCTGCCAACTACCTTTCTACCTTTCTACACGGCTAAAATTCCATCTGCAGTTGGTAGGGACGGCGTTCCACCGCCAGCCGTAAATCACAAATCGTAAATCGTAAATCATAAATCCCAAAGGGTAGTTGGTGGGGCGCGCCGTCCTCGGCGCGCCGAACTAACGAGGTTTTGCAATTGCCTTGGTCGAGGCGTGGAACGAGCCGCGGGCAAGGCTAATCCATTACCGCGGCTGCGCCAGGTGAGTTTGACAATGAAAAAAATAGATATAATTGGCGGCATATCTAACCTTTGTCAAACGAAGAGGAGGGTTTATGACGGCACATGGTACGTTCTTCTGGCGGAAGCCGTGCATTCTGTCCTTTTGCGGGCAGATTGCGGCGCGGATCTTTCCCGTGGTCTCCTTCGCTTTCGCCGTTCAGCCCTGCATGGCCTGGGACTGGTCGGGGATGTCTGGGTCTGTTGTGCTTCCCGCCGGGGACGTGTATGTGCGAGATGGCGATGCCCAGGCGATGTCGGCCATTTCGGAGATGCTGCTGCCGGACGAGAGCACGCGGCTCATATTCGAGACTCCGGGCGGCGTGACGGTTAACGGCACGATACATGGTGCAGGCATGGTGGTCGTGCGGGGAGACGTCACCCTCGGGGAGGCCAATGGGACGCTTAAGGTCGGCGGCGCGATCGCGGACCATTACACGGACGGCGGCTTTGTCGTGGAATCCGGGACGCTTGCGCTGCCGCAGTCATCCTCGACGGCCCGTTCGTACCCGGCGATCACGCTCGCCGAAGGCGCGACGCTGCTGGTGCAGAGGCAGGCAACGACAAACATCCGCGCCCTGAATGGATGCGGAACCGTGACGAGCGAAGCGACGGAAGCGCGCAGCCTGAATCTCGGATTTGTCGGCGACGAGGCGACTGGCGAGTTCAGCGGCAGAATCCTCGGTGACAAGATCAAGCTGTCGGTCGTCGGGCATGCCCGCCTGCTCGGGCTGGAGAACACCAATGGCGGCGGCACGTTCACCGTATACCGCAACAGCGACTCCGGCGATGGCGCCCCTGTGTTCGGCACGGCTGAAGTCGCTGCGTTCGGGCGGCGTGGAGACGCTTCCTCGTCCGTGGGCGGTGCGGGCGTGAGCGTGGACCTGCGCTTCTCCGGCTATCTGACGTATCTTGGAGAGGGCGAGTCGACCGACCGCAGCTTCGCGTTCAGATACTTGACGGCGGGAAGGTCCAAATATCCCGTCACGCTTGACGCCGGGGCGTATGGCGGGGTCGATTTCGCTGGCGCATGGGAATTCGCCTCGGCGAGCGGCCTTGTGGGGCAGCTGGCGCTTACGGGGTCGAACGCCACGCCGTGCCGGATTTCCGGGGAGATCAAGGAGGGCGACGGCACCGTGTTCCACGTCACGAAGAAGGGCCCCGGCACATGGCGCTTCCAGGATGGGGCAGGGCGCGGGAACAAGGGCGGCATCGCCGTGGAGGAGGGGAGGCTGCAGTTCGACTCCGTGGCGGAAGCCGGGGCCGAATGCGCGCTGGGGCTTGCCACGCGGCTGTATCGGCCTTATCAGGGGGCGCAAGACGACGCGAATGCGGTTGGCTACGCCTATCTGCTCGGCGGCGCGACAACGAACGTGGTCTTCGAGTATACGGGCTCAAACGTGGTCAGCGCGTGCTCCACGCGACCGATCGCGCTGAAGGGCGACGGAGCCTATCTGAAGAGCTCCGCGACGGGGTACGGGAAGCTGAAGTTCGCGGGCGTGTCCGCGCTCGCGGACGGCGCTTCCGTGAAGACCCTGTACCTTGATGGCGCGGACACCGAGAGCGTCGTCTGCGACGTGTCTGACGGAGCGGGCGTGGTTGGCGTCACGAAGGTCGGCTCCGGCACGTGGACGCTGGCGGTGCTTGGGCTTGGCCAGTTCGGGTCGCGTGTGGACTCGTTCGACGGGAAGGTGCTTCGCTACCATCTTCCGTTCCACACCTTCGGGCTCGTTGAATTGAGCCCGTGAACTGCGGCCTGAGCCTGACGGCTCCATGGATCTGACGCCTTCCGCGCGGCCGCGGTGCTCAGCGCTCGCTGCGCAGGGCGGGGTCGAGCCTGTCGCGGAGATGGTCCGCGAGGTGGTTGAAGGCCAGCACGAGCGCGAAGATGGCGAGCGTGACGAACGTCATCTCCCACCACACGCCCTGCCACAGCCTGAGCCTGGCGTTGTTTATCATTATGCCCCAGCTCGGCTCGCCCTGCACTCCGATGCCGAGGAAGGATATGAACACCTCGGTCGAGACGGCCCCGGGGAAGCGTATCGAGAACTGGATGAGGATTATGTGCGCCACGTTGGGGAGGATGTGCCTGAACATGATCCGCGCATGCGAGTAGCCGAGCACGCGGGCGGCCTGCACGTACGCCTTCGCCTTGTGCTTCATCACCTCGGCCCGTATGGTCCGGCACACGCCCACCCAGGTCGTAAGCCCGATGCCGAGGTAGATCCCCGCCAGCCCCTGCCCCGCGACCATCGAGATGGCGAGTATGAAGAGGAGCCCCGGCATCGAGGCGACCGTGGCGCAAAGCCAAACGACGAGGGAGTCGACCTTCCCGCCGAAGTAGCCGCCGAGGAGGCCGAGGACCACGCCGAGGGGAATGGCGATCAGGGACGTCATCACGCCCACGTGGAAGGCGATCCTCGCGCCCTGCACCAGGCGCAGCGCGACGTCGCGGCCGAGGTTGTCCGTGCCCATCGGGTGGGACCAGCTCGGCGGCTGGTAGCGGGCGTCCTCGTGCACGACGTTGTACGCGGGCGTCACGTCGCGGAGCCTCGCCATGCGGTACTGGACTTCGCCGAACAGGGCCGCGGCGAGGTAGACCGCGATGGCGGCGATGCAGAGCTT
>CAVERN010000114.1:0-5267 GCA_963618095.1 bacterium
CACGACTTCAGCACATTGTCGGGAAGTCCGCCGAGAGGGGTTTTGCAATTACCTCAGTGGGTAGTTGCTAGTGGGTAGGGCTGGCGTTCCACCGCCAGCCGCAGATCGAAAGGAGTACCATGAACAGAAGGGATTTCATAGGCGGATCGATTGCATTTGCGGGCGCATCGTTTTTCATTGGCGGATGCGCCACCAGAAATGGCGTTCGTCGCATACCGGCGAACGCCAAGGTGAACGTCGCGGTAATCGGCTGCGGGCTGATCGCGAAGACGTGCAACGTGCCGGGCTTCCTCCGGGATCCGCGCTGCCGCGTCACGACGGTGTGCGACGTCGTGGAGATCGCGCCGGACTACTTCTACGGCGGGCGCGGCTCCGGCTTCGGCTCGGAGGGGTTCGCCAAGGCGGATGGTTCCTATCGCCGCGACATCTGCGGCTGGCGGGTCGTGCGCGACCTGGTGAACAAGCACTATGGGGACAAGTCCTGCCGCGTGGTCACGGATTGGCGTGACGTCATCGACGACCCCACGATAGACGCCGTGTGCATCTGCACGCCCGACCACTGGCACGCGATCATGGCCATCGCGGCCATGAAGGCCGGCAAGCACGTGTTCTGCCAGAAGCCGATGTCCCTTTCCATAGCCGAGGGGCAGGCGATGGTGCGCGTCGCGAAGGAGACGGGCGTCACGTTCCAGGTCGGCAACCAGGGTTCGAACAACCCGGCGTACAGGCTTTCGGAGGAGATCGTCCTCAACGGCTACGCGGGCAAGGTGAAGGGGGCGACGATCTGCATTCCGGCGTGCGACCACTGGGTGGGGCATGGACGCTGCGCGGCCCGTGCGCCGCTGCCGAGCTACTTTTCGGAGGAGGCCTGGAACATGTGGCAGGGCGCGGCCCGGCACTGGGAGGACAACTCCTACATTCCCTCGATCCACGACCCGACCTGCTGGCGCTTCAACAGCCGCTATGGCGGCGGCATGATCCCGGACTTCGGCGCGCACGAGTTCGACCAGCTGAACCGCGGCCTCGGCACGCAGTTCACCGGGCCGGTGGCGGTGGAGAACATGGAGAGCGACTATGCCACGGGAGCGGATCGCGACGTGTTCTCCTGGCCGAGCGAGTTTAAGTTCGACTTCGTCTTTGCGAATGGCCTGCGCTGCCACGTGCGCAAGATCGACAAGGAGAACGGCTGGCCGCGCCAGACGATATTCCACTGCGAGAAGGGCGACGTGGGGAGCTACAACTATAAGGGCAAGGTGCCCGAATCCCTCAGGAACTTCAAGGAGAGCGACCTTACGGACAAGGACATCAAACTCTACCGTCCGAACGAGGGTCACGATGGCGATAAGTTCCACGAGTCGGACTTCCTTGACGGCGTGATCGAGGAGCGGCAGGTCGCCTCCACCTGCGAGATGGGGCACCGCACGATCTCGATGGCTCACATCGCCAACATCTGCGCGCGGATGCAGCTCCGGTCCCTCAAGTGGGACCCGGCGGCCGAGAAGTTTGTCGGCGCGTATGCGGACGAGGCGAACCGCTTCCTCCGGGTTCAGTACCACAACGGCTGGGAGCTTGGTGCCTGATCGACTTATCATGTCAGGAATGCTAATGTGAGAATGTCATGAAATTCAGCAAACTGTTTGTCGCTGCGTTTGCTTGCGTATTGGTGGCTGGTTGTCGCTGCCCATGCAGTGCGCCCGGCCCGAAGGTGGATGCCGAGGGCTTCACTTGGTTTGACGGGACTTTCCCGGCTACCGCGCCAAGCGAATACTACATTGTCCGTTTCGAGCGTCCCGGAGGGATTATCGAAAATGGTTGGCAGAAGGGACTCTTCCGTTGGCTCTTCACCGAGGTGCGCCAGCTTAAGGACGGCGTTACGATAATCGAGGATGGAGTATACCGAAATGGCGGTGCGCCGACCGCCGGCGTAAATTGGGCGAAGAGGATCCGTGCCGGGGCGCGGAATGTGCGCTACAAGTTCGTCGGGCCGGACTATACGGTCGAGAAGGACGGCAAGGCTGCCGCCCCAAAGGGATACGTCGAGCTCTTCAACGGCAGGGACTTGACCGGATGGAAGGGCGTTACGCGCGAGGAAAACTTCCACCTTCCTGACGTGCGTCGCGCCGCTTGGCCAAAGAAGCGAGAGGCCATGCAGGCGAAGGCCGACGAAATGATGCGCGGACACTGGTTCGTGAAGGACGGGCAGCTTTTCTTCGACGGCAAGGATGGCGGCTACTCGCTTGCGACCGTGAAGGACTACGGAAACTTCGACCTCATCTGCGACTGGCGGCTTTTGCGCGTCCATGGTGATTCGGGCTTCTATCCGCGCGGTATCTGCCAGGTGCAGATATGGGACCCGAACACGTGGGGCGGCCTTGGGTCCGGCGGACTTTACAACGACAAGATCCATGTCTCAAACGCCACATCGCGTCAGGACAACCCGATAGGCGACTGGAACCGCTGCCGCATCCGCATGGTAGGCGACAAGGTGACGGTGTGGCTTAATGGCACGATTGTGGTGAATGGCGTTCCCCTTGAGGATTACAGGAATCCGGCGGGCATACCGCTCATCCAGCAACTTGAACTCCAGTGCCATGGAGATCCCATACTTTTCCGCAATATCTTCATCAAGGAGCTGCCAGAGAGTCCAGCAGACATTCCCGACCCTGCGAAAGCTGTGCGTGGCGACAAGATCGACCTGCTCGCGAACGGCCTTGCGGACTGGGAGGCGGCAGACGCCAAAGCGCGGATGGGGTGGAGCGTGAAGGATGGCGTCCTCTCGAACTTCGTGACCGACGATCCCGCATCGAAGTCGCGTGGCGGATCTGGCGGTACGCACCTGAAGACGAAGCGTGCCGACTTCTTCGACTTCGATCTCTCGTATGACGTGCTTGTCCCGGCGAAGTGCAACTCTGGCGTGTATCTGCGCGGGCGCTACGAGATACAGGTGCTTGATAGCTATGGCAAGCCAGCCGACAGGCATAGCATGGCGGCGCTATACGAGCATATCGCGCCATCGGTTTCGGCCGAAAAGCCCGCAGGCGAATGGCAGCATGTCGATGTCACGCTTTACAAACGGCACATCACCGTCACTCTGAACGGCGTGAAGGTCATAGACAACAAGCCGATTCCTGGCGTGACTCCGGCGGCGATGGACGGGAACGAGTTCGTGCCTGGGCCGATCCTTCTGCAGGGCGACCACTCGAACGCTTCGTTCAGGAACATGGTGCTCACACCGATACTCAAATGAACGCGATTCCCCGCTCCAGACTGGTGTTCCTGTCGCTCGTCGCGGCGATGGGCGGCTTTCTCTTTGGCTACGATACCGCCGTCATCAACGGCGGCGAGCAGCAGATACAGCAGGTGTGGGGCTTGTCCGGCGCCATGCACGGATGGGTGATGTCGTCCGCGCTCTGGGGCACGGTCATCGGCGCCCTGTCCGGAGGTCGGATCACCGACCGCTTCGGGCGCAAGATGACGCTCTTCGGCAGTGGCGTGCTCTATCTCGTGTCTGCGGTGTGGAGCGGGGTGGCCATCGGGCCGTGGGATCTCATGTTCGCCCGCTTCATAGGCGGGCTTGGCGTCGGCATCTCCTCGATCGCCGCGCCGGTTTACATCGCGGAGATCGCCCCGGCGGAGCGCCGTGGGCTTTTCGGCGGGCTCTTCCAGCTAAACATCGTGCTTGGCATGGTCGCCTCGCAGTTCGTCAACTGGCGTCTCGGCACTATGGGGCTTGGTGACGCGGCCTGGAGGTGGATGCTGGGCGCGGAGGCGCTACCCGCATTCGCGTTCACGCTGCTGTGCCCGTTCCTCGTGGAGAGCCCGAAGTGGCTGGAGATGCGCGCCGCCGCTTCCGCCCTGCCCGAGACGGGCGCGGCGGCAAGGCTGTTCCGCATGAAAAACGCCAAGCTCCTGTTCCTCGCCTGTTCGATTGCGGCGTTCGACCAGCTTTCCGGCATCAACGCCGTGATGTATTTCGCGAAGCGCGTATTTGAGATGGCCGGCTTTTCCGGCTCGAGGGCATATGCAGCGGCTTCGCTCATGAGCGTGCTGCTTGGCCTGGGGACGCTCTTCGGGCTTTGGCTTGTCGACCGCATCGGCCGCCGTAGGCTGCTTCTCATAGGCGCCATCGGATGTGTCGTCTGCCATTTCGCGACGGCCGCCGCGTTCAGGTGCGGCTTGGGCGGAATCGCCGCCGCTGCGATAAACGGATTCATCATCTTCTATGCGGCAGGACAGGGCGTTGTGATGTGGGTCTTTGTCTCCGAGCTTTTCCCGACCGCGCTCCGCGCGCAGGGACAGTCTGCCGCCATATTCGTCCACTGGACTTTTGCGGCGGCGCTCACCTTCGTGTTCCCGCTGATGGCGGGGGGCTGGTCTCCTGCGGGGATATTCGGACTCTTCGGAGGATGCCTGATGCTGCTTGTCGTCTGGGCCGTTTTTCTCATGCCGGAAACAAAAGGAAAGGAGCTTGAATAGCATGGAGCTGAACCGCCGCAATTTTCTTGGGACTGCGGCCCTAGCCGCCGCGGGGCTGTCCGCCGCAAAGGCGTCCGCCGCCGAACCTGTCCTCGACAGCAAGCCGATCTTCGGAAAGGCGAGCCACTATGCGGGGCGGGATCCGCGTCTCCCGTCTTTCGCCCAGGACAACTTCAGGCTGCCGTTCAAGGTGATGTTCGTCGGAGCGCATCCGGACGACGCGGATTTCCAGGCCGGCGCAATCGCTCACAAGATCGCCCGCGCCGGCGGAGAGGCGGTCTTCGTGTCGTGCTGCAGCGGCGACAAGGGGCACCAGTGGATGCGCTCGGATGAGCTGGCGGCGCGTCGCTATCGCGAGACTCAGGCGTCCTCGAAGGTGCTTGGCGTAAAGCGGTACTATGTGCTTGGATACCCGGATTGCGAGATCGAGCCCACGCTTGAGCTCCGTGCGCGGCTGACCCGTCTCATAAGGCAGGAGGCCCCCAACCTTCTCATCACGCATCGCACGAGCGACTACCATGCGGACCACCGTGCCGTTGGCATCGCGGTGCGCGACGCCACATACCTGTTTGGCGTGCCGCTCTACTGTCCGGATTCGCCTGTTCCCGAGACGCTTCCGTTCGTGATGTACGGCGGCGACTCGTTCCGAGAGCCGGCGCCGTTCCGCGCCGATCTCGTCGTTGGCGACGATGACGTTCTCGACACGCTTCTTGCGGCGTGGGCCTGCCACGAGTCGCAGGAGTTCGAGTGGCTGCCGCCTGAACACGGCTTTGATCCGAGGACGATACCGG
>CAVERN010000115.1:0-5141 GCA_963618095.1 bacterium
GGGCGACGAGGTGGAGCCCCGCCGCAAGTTCATCGAGGACAACGCGCTCAACGTGCGCAACCTTGACTTCTGACGCGGGAGGACTCGGCGCCATGCTCGGCAGACTCGACGGCATCCCATCTCCGCTTGCGCGCGCGGTCGCTCTCGCGCTCGCCATGGCGGCGGCGTCCTGCGGCACGGTCAGAAACGCCGAGCTCGCGAAGGAGGAGGCGCTGCCGGCGGCGACGGGGGAGGCCTCCGCGGCCGGGCTGGGCGGCGTGTCGCTCGCGGGCTTCCGTCTGCCGGACTTCGTCGAGTTCGCGATGACGAACCGCCCCGAGGTGATCTCCGCCGCGCTCGCGGTCGAGGAGAGGACGCTTGCGATCAGGACGATCGACAGCGCCAGGCCCTTCATGCCAAACGTCACGGCGTCCGCCGGGTACGGGCAGTCCACGGCGAACGGAGGGCCGCACTTCTCCTGGCGCAATTCGGGCCGCTTCAGCGCCTCCGCCGGCCTGGACGTGCTCCTCGTGGACTTCGGCCGCTACGACGCGAGCCGCCGCGCCGCGATGGAGGATCTCGTCGCGGCGGCGGCGACGCTCGGCGAGACGAGGCTCGGGGTGTTCGAGGAAGTCTCTTCCGCCTACTTCACGCTGCTGATGAACGACGCGCTGCTCGACGTCGCCCGCACGAACGAGTGGGAGTGCGCGAACCACCTCTCGCAGGCGACGAACCGCTTCGCGCACGGCGAGGCGAAGCTGCTCGACGTGCTCCGCGCCCGGCTCGACCTCTCCGAGGCCGTGCAGTCGCGCATATCGGCGTCGAACGGCACGGTGACCGCCGCCGCCGAGTTCCTGAAGGCGATCGGCCTCCCGTCGGACCGCGCCTCGCGCGAGGACGTGCTCGGGGCGTCCACCAACGGGCTGGGGCGCGCGCTGCGCGAGTTCGAGCGCTCGGCGCTCACGGCGTCCGAGGCGCTGCTCTTCGCCCGCACGAACTCCCCGGCGCTCATGGCCAAGCGCGCGCAGCTGCGCGCCGCGGTCGGAGACGTGGACCTGGCGGTCGCGGACCTCTTCCCGGAGCTGAGGCTCTCGAGCTCGTTCAACTTCGCGGACCCCGCCTGGAACTGGAGCTGGGCGTTCGACGCGGCGCAGAGCGTGTTCCTCGGGTGGAAGAAGACGACGGCGGTGGACGCGGCGGTGGTGCGCATGCGCTCGGCGCAGATGGACGTCGAGGCGGCGGAGCTCTCGCTCTCTCGCGACCTCGCCCTGGCGGTGGCGGAGCGCGACGACGCGGCCGCGTCCCTCGAGGCCGCGCGCACGTCGGTGCGCCAGGCGCGCGAGAACCTGCGCGTGGCGGAGGAGCAGTACCGGGTGGGCGACGCCTCGCGGGTGGACTACGCGGACGCGGTCTCGGACTACGCCTCGGCGCTCGGGCAGCGGGTGAAGGCGTTCTACGAGGGGCAGATCGCGGAGGCGAGGATAGTGCGCCTCGTCGGCGGCTCCCCGATGTACTATCACGAGACGGTCACGGAGGCCGACTAAGACGGACGGAGACGTATGATGAGGGTTCTTGCGGCGTTGATTCTTGTTGCGGCGGCGGGGTGCGGAGAGCAGTTCGCGAAGAAGGAGGGCCCGAAGTACAGGCTCTCCCCGATCTCGAAGACGGACATCGTGAAGACCGTGGAGGCGACCGGCACGGTGGAGCCGATCAAGAAGGTGGAGGTCGGCGCGCAGGTGAACGGCAAGATCATCAAGCTGTTCGTCGACTACAACTCGACCGTGACGAACGGCCAGGTGGTCGCGCTCATCGACCCGCGGGTCTACGACGCGCAGTACAAGAGCGCTCTGGCGCAGCTCCACGCGAACGAGGCGAACGTGAAGAAGTGCGAGGCGGCGCTCGCCCTCGCGGAGAAGACGCTCGCGAGGAAGCAGGCGCTCTCCAGGAAGCAGCTCGCGTCGGTGGCGGACTACGACAGCGCGCTCGAGGCGAGGGACGTGGCCTCGGCGGCGCTCGAGCAGGCGAGGGCGCAGGTGGAGCAGAGCCGGGCGAGCGTGAGCCAGAACAAGGCCAACCTCGAGTACTGCACGATCGTCTCGCCCGTGGACGGCACCGTGATCGAGCGGAGCGTTGACGAGGGGCAGACGGTCGTCTCGTCCATGAACGCCGTGCCGCTGCTGACGATCGCCGAGGACCTCAGCCGCATACAGGTCGAGGCCACGGTCCCCGAGGCGGACGTGGGCATGATACGCGAGGGGCAGAGCGTGACGTTCACGGCCGACGCCTACAGGAAGACCTTCCGGGGCACGGTGCGCCAGGTGCGGCTCGCCGCCACCACGGAGAACAACGTGGTGACGTATCCGATCGTGATAGACGCGATGAACGACGACAAGGAGTCGCTGCTCTTCCCCGGCATGACGGCGAACATCTCCGTGGAGACGGCCCGCGCGGAGGACGTGCTCGCGGTGTCTTCGGCGGCGCTCCGGTTCCGTCCGAACGCCGAGGACCTGGAGGCCGCCAAGGCGGCGGCGGGCGGGGAGCTCCCGAGGGGGCGCAAGCTGTGGCTGCCGGACGGCGCCGGCGGGATGAGGTTCCTCGTGGTGAAGGAGGGCATATCGGACACGTCCTTCACCCAGATAGTCGGGGCGGACGATCTTGATGGCAAGGAGGCGATCATCGGCTACGAGACCACGCGCTCCGCGGCGGCGGGCGCCGGTGGGGCGGCGAACCCGTTCAGGCCGAAGATGCCTCAGAGAAACAAGAACAAGGGCACGGCGCCGGAGCCGAAGAGGCCGGCCGGGGCGCCCGCCGGGAAGTGAGGAGCAGGGAAGATGGGCGAAGCAGGCTTTGATTTCGGGGCGATGGTCAGCGACCAGATGCGGTCGTTCCGTCCGGGGTTCAAGTTCCCCGGGTCGTTCAACGAGCTGAAGAGCGTGGAGGCGGACCCCGCCAAGCGCCGCGCTGCGGCCGCCGCGGCCGCCGCGGAGGACGGCGAGGATGCGGACGAGGGGCGGAAGGACCCGCTCGACGCCTCCATCCGGGCGGCGTTCGAGGCGGGCGACCCGGTCGAGGGCGTGGTCGAGAAGGAGCTGAAGGGCGGCTACGAGGTCTCCGTTAAGGGGCAGAGGGCGTTTTGCCCGTTCAGCCAGATCGACCGCTTCCGCAGGCCCGGCGCGGAGTACGTGGGCGGCAGGTTCCTCTTCCAGGTCCAGGAGTACGGCGCGGACGACCGCGGCGTGAACCTCGTGGTGAGCCGCAGGGCCGAGCTCGAGCTCGAGCGCCAGGCGCTCAGGGACGATCTTCGCGGCTCGCTCGAGGAGGGGCAGACTCTCAACGGGCAGGTGACGAAGGTGATGCCGTTCGGGGCGTTCGTGGACATCGGGGGCATGGAGGGACTGGTGCCGGTGCGCGAGATATCCTGGGACAAGGTGATGTCTCCGGAGAACTACGTGAAGGCGGGCGACTACGTGACGGTGAAGGTCCTCTCGGTGGACTGGGAGCGCGAGCGCATATCGCTGTCGATCCGCGAGTGCCAGTCCCGGCCGCTCAAGCCGAGAAGGGGCGGGGCGGAGGAGGAAGGGGATGGGGCCTCGTCCGTGGACCTCGCCGCCGAGATGGCGAGGGTGAACGCGGCCGGCGAGCGCTTCGCGTCCGGCGCATTCGATTCGCTCTGAAGCCTGGGGTTCGCGACATGGCAGTCAGGAGAGTGCTCTGGTGGGGCAGGTTCGACCCCGAATACTCGCGCAACCGCGTGTACATCTCGCTCTTCCAGCGCCTTGGCTGGGAGGTCGACTTCTTCTTCGTGAAGGTCTGGCCGCGCTTCGGCGACGTTGAGGCGCTTCTTCGCGGCCTCGGCCGCAGGGAGCGTCCGGACCTCGTGTGGGTGCCGGTCGCGCGCCAGCGCGACATCCTCGCCGCCTGCCGCTGGGCGCACAGGCGCGGGATCCCGGTGGTGTTCGACCCGATGATCTCCGCCTGGGACAAGAAGGTGCTCGAGCAGATGAAGTGGGGCGCGGACGAGCCGCGCGCGCGCCGCCTGCTCGCGAGGGAGCGCAGGATGATGGCCGCCCCGGACCTCGTGTGCTGGGACACGACCTGCCACGCGGACTTCTGCGAGCAGACCCTCGGGGTGCCGCGCAGCCGCCTCCGCGTGCTGCTCACCGGCACGGACGAGGAGGTGTTCAGGCCGCAGGGCGAGGCGCCTGCGGCGGAGGGCGGCGCGCCGTTCCGCGTGCTCTACCACGGCGCGTACCTCCCGCTGCACGGGACGCAGTACATCGTCGAGGCGGCGCGGATGACGCAGGGCGAGGGAATACGGTGGGACTTCCTCGGATGGGGCGCGTACAAGGCCCAGACAGAGGCGAAGGCCGCGGGGCTGTCCAACGTGCGCTTCCTCGACAAGGTGCCGTACGCGGAGGTGCCGAAGGTCATCGCCGCGCACGACGTGGTGCTCGGCGTGTTCGGCACCACGGCGAAGGCCGCGAGGGTCATCGGCAACAAGGTCTACGAGTGCATGGCGTGCTCGCGGCCCACGGTGAACGAGTTCTGCTCGGGATATCCGGCGGAGGCGAAGGGGTGCAAGGCGATCAAGTTCGTGCCGCCCGGGGACGCCAGGGCGATAGCCGACGCTGTGAGGGAGTATCGCGACGACTGGGGCAACAGGGATTCCTACTTCGCCGCCGCGAGGGAGTTCTTCGAGAGGCATCTCTCGATGGCGGTGATAGAGCGCCAGCTCTCCGGGATAGCGGAGGACGCGCTGTCCATCGGGGCCGGGCGCGGCATGTCGACTTAACGGAAACAGGGAAAGACAAAAAAAGAAAAAGCCACGCGGAAAGGCCGCGGGCGGAAAGGAAGGGCAGGAAGATGGGAGAGACGCAGAAGAAGTACGTGTATTTCTTTGGCGCAGGCCAGACCGAGGGGAACGCGAACATGCGCGAGCTCCTGGGCGGCAAGGGGGCGAACCTCGCCGAGATGGCGGGGCTGGGGCTTCCCGTGCCGCAGGGATTCACCATAACGACGGAGGCGTGCACGCGCTACTACGACGACGGCAGGAAGATCTCCTCCGACATCGAGAGGCAGGTGCTCAGGTACATCGAGAAGCTTGAGAAGTCCGCCGGCAAGAAGTTCGGCGACAAGAAGAACCCGCTGCTCGTCTCCGTGCG
>CAVERN010000116.1:0-5123 GCA_963618095.1 bacterium
CCAGTCAGTCGCACCAATGAAGTATGGGTTGAAAAAAAAATCCTTTTTGGTAAGATTCGCCGCATAAAAGGGGAAGGAGTACCTTGTCATGAGGCGTACAATCGGGCTTTTCGTTCTGTCTTTCGCCGCCGCGGCGTCTGCCGCCGAGACGAACACTTTCTACACGGTCACGGTGGACGGGGGGACGTGCGACGCCCCCGCCAGCCTCGACGACCAGGCGGTCTTGGTGGAGAGCGCCGGCGCCGCCGCCGAGACGGTGCCGTTCTCCGAGGCGCGCGCGAGGTTCGCCTCAGGCCCTGCGATATTCCGCAAGCGCGGCGCCGGGTGGATGATGTCCTCCATCGGGATGGCGGACTTCACGGGCGAGATCCGCGTGGAGGAGGGCGCGTTCATGGTGAACACGAACCTCATGGCGGGTCCGCTCGACGTCGCCAAGGCCCCGACCGTGGTCGTCTCGAACGGCGCCTCGTTCGCGCTCGCCGCGGTCAAAGCGACGTGCGAGACGGGCAAGCTCAGGCTGAACAACGCCTTCCGCCTCGCGGGCGACGGGGTGGACGGCCTCGGCGCGGTGGCGAACCTGCTCGGGAGCAACCAGATGTCCCTCTTCGGCGGGGCGTGGACGTTCGACGGCGACGCGACGCTTTCCGGGCGCAGCGAATGCAGATACGACATGCTCGGCGAGCAGAGAGTCTTCGACCTCAACGGCCACACCCTCACGCTGCGCAAGGGCAAGTCCGGCAAGAGCTGGTCCTTCTGCATCGCCAACGTGAAGGTCGGAGAGGGCGACATCGTGGTGGACGGGGCCACCCTGCTCGTGCAGGCCGGCAGGGTCCGCTGGGGCGGGGACGAGCGGAACACGCTCACGATCACGAATGGCGCGACGCTCAGCTTCTACAACAACACCGTGGAGATTCCATGGACGGTGAAGTTCTACGAGGGGTCGTACTTTTCGAGCGGCGGGAGCAACAAGGAGGCGTTCCGCAGCGACGGCACGAACGGCTACAACCGCCTGGCGGGTCCGGTGGCGGTGTACGGCCTCACGACGTTCAGGGGCGCGTACCAGTATGCGGGGCTCACCGTGCCGAAGCTGCTGGCCGAGGGTCCGGGCCCGCTGAAGGTCCGGGCCGCCTGGCTCAACCTGCTGGACCCCGGCTCATACCGCGGGCGGATATGCGTGGACGACCAGCCGTGGGACGGCGCGGCGGCGAATAACAGACACCCCTCCGGCCTCGCGCTCTACTCGCCGGAGGCCTACGGCGCGGACGCGGCGGGCGTGGCGCTCACGAACGCGTCGCTGAGGCTCATGCTGGACGAGAAGTACTGCCTTCCGCCGGTCGCCTTCAGCGTGCCCTCCGGCACGAACTCCGCCATCTCCGGCGGCGCGGCCGGGAGCGTCTGCGCCTCGCTTGAGAAGTTCGGCGGCGGAACGCTCGACTTCGACACCCCCCTCTCGGTCACAGGCAGGCTCGAGCTCGCCGAGGGGACGCTGCGCTTCAGGGCGACGCCAGAGTACCTTTCGGCGAACGGCGGTCTCTGGAAGTGCATTGTGCCGCAGGGCGACACGGAGCTCAATCACGACTTCATGAACCAGTCGAACACCTCGTTCCTCTCGAACGAGGTAGTGACGTGCTGCGACATGCTGAAGACGCCCACGTACCCGCCATGGCAGAAGTTCGCGTCCGTCGCCTGGGGCGGCTACGTGTGGAACCGCTCGCCCACGAACGAGACGTGGCGCTTCGCCGCGGCCATCAGCGGGTACTCGAAGCTCTGGATCGACGACGTCTACCGGGTCGGGACGGACGACAACGCGGGCGTGAGTTTCTGCAACGTGGAGATGACGCCGGGCCCCCACAAGTTCCTCTTCAAGGTCAACCCGCGCGGGTATGCGCATCCCGGCTCCGCCGGCTCGGTGAGGAACATGGACTGGGCGGACGAGACGCTCGGGCTGATGGTGAGCCGCACGTCCCTGACCAGCACGAACAGCGCGGACTTCGCGTTCCTCGAGAACGCGGCCGCGGCGGGCGACGCCGGCGGCGACGGCAGCGTGTTCACGCGCGATGCGAGGGACGTGGGGGACTTCGACGCCTCCGAGCTCCTGGCGCTGCAGGCCAGGTTCCGTCCCGTGCCGAACCTGGCCTGCCGGCCCGGGACCGCGGTTGACCTCGGCGACGGGAACACGGCGCCGCTCGTCGTGGACGACCTCGAGGGAGTGACGTCGGTCGTGAACGGAGGGCTGAACGTCGCGAAGAGGTGGAGGCTCAGCCCGGAGCACGTGCAGGGCGGCGGCGCGCTCGCGTGCGAGGGGCGTCTCTCGTTCTCCGCCGGATGCGCTCTCGAGTGGGACGATCTCTCGCTTCTGCCGCGCCGGGGCGTCTACACGATCGCGACCGCCGCGGGCGGCATCGAGGGGATGCCGGAGTGGAGGCCGGCGGCCGGCGACAGCCGCCGGTGCTGGCGTCTCGCCAGGGCGCAGGACGCCTCCGGCCGCGACACTCTCACGTTCCGGTGGTCCGCCGGGACGGTGGTGACGGTGAGGTGATCGCCATGAGGCTCGCGCCTGCCGCCGTCCTCTCCGCCGTCCTCCCCGCCGTCGCCGTCGCAGGCCCCGCCGGGGCCGGGGACGCGGTCGCGTTCGCGCCCGGGCGCGCGGAGGTGGTGCTCGCCGGGGGCGCGCCCGGGGCGGCGGCGTTCGCCGCGTGCGAGGCGACGAACTTCCTCTCGCGGGTTCTCGGGTCCGCGGTGCCGGTCGTCCGGCGCCCGACCGGCGGCGGCGTCGCCTCGCTCGTCCTCGGCTCGAACGAATGGTGCGCGGCGGCGGGCGTTCTGCCAGATCCGTCCGTGAGGGACGCCTTTCGCATCCGCGTCGCGGGGGGCCGGGTGTTCGTCGTCGGCAACGACGACGACGTGGACGTGTTCGGGCTTATGAGGCGCGGAGCGCACCGCTCCTGCTTCCGCAGCGGGACGCTCTTCGGCGTGTACGAGTTCCTCGAGCGCTTCGCCGGGGTGCGCTTCTACTTCCCGGGCGAGATGGGCACGGTGGTGCCGAGGGCGCGGCGTGTCGTGGCGAAGGGCGACCTTTCGGTGCGGCCGGACTTCGAGGTGCGCGACTGCTTCGTCTCCTCCGCCGGGATGTGGCCGGACGACGTCGACGGGGCGGGGCGTCCGGTGAAGGTGCCCTGGCGGGAGGCGGACGCCCTGCGCCTCGTCTACCGGCTGCGCCTGCGCGAGTGCTCGGAGAGGCCGAGCTGCTGCCACGGGCAGAACGGCTTCCGCATCGCGGAGCGCTTCAGCGACACGCACCCGGAGTACTTCATGCTCAGGAAGGACGGCACGCGCTGCGTCGGAACGGAGTTCGAGCATGGCTGGATGGGGCGGCAGCTCTGCCACACCTCGCCCGTGTGGGACGTGATCCGGGAGGAGACGCTCGAGCGGATCCGCAGGGGGGCGAAGAGTGTGGACGTGATGCCGCAGGACGGCATGCAGCCCTGCCAGTGCCCCACGTGCCAGGCGCGCTTCAGCACCACCAACTTCTCCCTCTCCTCGGGCTACGCGACGGAGCTCATCTGGTCCAACACCGTCGCGGTCGCCAGGGCGATCACGGCGGCGGGGCTCGACGGGAGCGTGGCGCAGATGGCGTACGGCACGTACCGCGGCCTGCCGAGCATGGACATCCCGGAGAACGTGAACCTCGTGCTCGCCGTGGGCGGGCCCTGGAGCGAGTCGCGTCCCGACATCCGCGACAGGCAGGTGGAGTTCGTGCGCTCCTGGGCCGGGAAGCTCGGGCGCAAGGTCTCGTGGATATGGACGTACCCGATGAAGAACTACGGGCGCCTGCAGGCGCCGGGGGTGCCGCAGAGCGCGCCGCACGCGTACCTCTCCTTCTACGGGCGCGTCGCGCCGTACATAAAGGGGACGTTCGCGGAGACGGACTGCGGCCGCGGGCGTCCGCTGCACCTCCTCCACAACTATCTCAACTTCTACGCCTTCTCGAAGTTCGCGTGGGACCACTCCTTCGACCTCGACGCCGCGCTGAAGGAGCACGACAGGCTGATGTTCGGCGCCGGCGCCGGGGAGATGGCGAAGTTCTTCGCGCGCGTCGAGGAGCTGTGGATCGGGAAGGTGGCGATCCCGAGCGTGATCGGCGAGACGGAGATCGGCCCCGTGGCGTACGAGGGGCCGACCGAGCTCGACCTCTGGACGAAGATATACACGCCGAAGGTGATCGCGGAGCTTGGCGGGTACCTGGACCGGGCCGAGAGGCTCGCCGGGCGCGGCACGCTGTCCGCCCGGCGCGTGGCGTGGATCCGGGCGGGCTTCCTCGGGACGATGGTCGAGGCGTCCTCCGAGTTCATGAAGGACGTGCTCGTGGAGACCGAGCTTGCGCGGCGCGCCGCCTCCGGGCGGGCGAACCTGGCGGAGGGGGCGCGGCCGTACCTGCCGAAGGGGTGCTCGATCGACGACGGGGAGGGCGTGGGGTCCGGCGGAGCCATCAGGATCGCCGCGGACGGCAACACGTACCTTGCCATCCCGCTCACGGGGCGGCTCAGGCCGAACGCCAGGTACCGCCTCTCGTACTTCGTGAAGACGGACTCCCTCAGGTCCGACAAGTCCTGGGGCGGCGCCTGCGCCGAGTACGAGGAGTACCTTCCGAAGTACTCCGCCACGCGCATGCCCGGCGCCAGGGGGCTGCAGGGCACGCACGGGTGGATCACCCAGACGGGGCGCTTCGCCACGGGGCCGTCCGTCGAGGACCCCAGGTGCCAGTCGCGCCTCTGGCTCCGCGTGTTCAGCGCGAAGGGCACGGTCTGGTTCGACGGCGTGCGGATCGAGGAGGAGTAGCGAGCGGGGGGTGGGGGGCGAGACTTTCTCCAATTTGCCCCAATTTGCCCCTTGCGGCGGACATCGGTTTGTAGTATACTACGGACTTCATTTAGGGACAAGTAGGCCATTATAGCTCAGTTGGTAGAGCACTTCCTTGGTAAGGAAGAGGTCGGCAGTTCGATTCTGCTTGATGGCTCCATTTGACCCCGAGATGGAACTAAAGGACAAACCTACAGGAGACCACTAGAAATGGCTAAGGAAACATTCGATCGCGGCGGCAAGCCGCACGTGAACGTCGGCAC
>CAVERN010000117.1:0-5099 GCA_963618095.1 bacterium
GTACTCCACCGAGATGTCCGCGTCGCCCTCGCGCAGCGCGTCCGGCGGGTCGGGGATCAGCCCGTCGCGCATGAGGATCACGAACACCGCGTCGATCACGGCGTTCAGGAACTCGTCCATCTGCGTCAGCACCGGGCCGAGGAGCGTCACCTTCTCCCCGCTCAGCTCGCTCACCTCGGTCGCCGTCTTCTGCGAGCGGTTGCCCTGCGTGATGTTCAGCATCATCGCGAAGAGGTCGTTGTACCACGTCCGGCGGATCCTGTCCTCGATGCCCTGGATCTTCAGGTCGACCTTGTCGATGCCCTCCTGGGTCTGGAAGAGCCGCCCCACCGGCGCCGCCCCCGTCTGCATCACGCCGTCGTAGAACGTCACGCCGCCGGGGAACATGTTGATCGGCTTGCCCTTCATCGAGGAGGGCGCGAGCATCGCCGGCTCCGCCTCCTGGGCGATCATCTTCAGGAGGTACTCCTCCAGCAGCTGCAGCTCCTTGCAGTCGGGGAGCGACGTCTCGCCGATCCCCTTGCCGTACACCGACCCCGCCGTCTTCTGGCGGAGCACCGCGAACGGACGGTACTCAAACGAGGAGACGTCGAGGATGCCGTCCAGCCCCTCCGCGCCCGCCACCGCGTCCTCCGTCCAGTACACCGACGCCCACGGGCGCGACCGCTCCACGTCGCGGAACCTCTCCGAGCCGTCGTTCGGGCAGACGAGGTTCCACACCTCCACGCGCTCCTCGAGCCGCCCGTCCGCGATCTTCATGCGCCACGTCTCGGGGAGGTTGCCGACCATGAACTCCTCGCGCGCCTGGCCGAGCGTCATGCTCATGCGCCGCATGAGCGTCGTCACGTTCCCGAACCTGTCCTCGGCGATCCAGTAGTCGCCCTCGTCGAGGAGGTGGAAGAACACCTCGCCCGGCTCCTCGCCGTGCAGGATCATCACGCACGACGTGCCGAACAGCGCGCCGTGCGGGTACACCTGGCCGGAGACGCGGTAGAAGTTCGCCCGCTCCAGCGCGGAGAGGATCTCGTTCGTCGCCGCCGCGCACCACTCGTTCAGCTCCGGGTCGCGCGCGTCGTCCTCGTCGAGCCCCTTCGGCACGATCGAGCACCACGCCTGCGCCTTGTTCGTGATGCCGCTCTGCATGCCCGCGCCGTAGCGCTCCACGGCCATGCGCGGCTCGGAGTTGAGGATGCGGTCGTCCTCGCGGGCCGCCGCCGATCCGTCGCGGTCGGCCCAGCCGAGGAGCGCCTTGCCGAGGTTCGGCTCGAAGTAGAGGCGCAGCTCGCGCCACAGCGGCTCGAACTCCTGGCGCACCTGCTCGAGCGACGACTTCCGCGCCGACAGCCACCGCCGCAGCCTCCGCGTGTCGGCGCGGTAGCGCACGGGCTTCGCCTTCAGCAGAGCCTCGCGTTCGTCCTCGTAGATGCCGCGTCCCGCGCCGTCCATCGTGCCGCCCTCCGTTCGCGCCCCGCGCTACGCGCCGAGCTTCGTCGCCGTTCCCGCCGTGGCGGACGACGCGCCCGCCGTCCCGCCGCCCATGGACGCGCGGGAGAACGTCGAGGCGATGCCCCGACGCAGCTGCTGGTTGCGCGCCGTCTCCGAGGAGGCCTCCTTCATCGAGTCCTCCGCGCTCCTGACCGGTTCGTACTGAACCGCCTTCGCCTTTCCGCCTCCGCCGCCCATGTCGCCTCCTTTGCCGTCGTTGACCGTTTCCGCGCCGCGTGGGCACAGCGCCCCGCGACGCCGTCCATTATACACCCTCGAAAACGGAAAAACGCGCCGAGCCCCCCGAAAACGCCCTCCGGGAGGCCCGACCTACAATAATTCGACTCATGCGACAAATGGTTTTCGAAAATTTCCGAATTTTTTGCTTGACAACATTTTGGGAAATCCCGGAAAACGGCGCGGGCGCACTCAGCGGAAGGCCCTCCACGCCGTGTTCGCGCGGTAGACCCCGGCCCCGTCCGCGCCCCCCTCGCCCACGTCGGGGAACGCCGTGCACGCCGCCACGAGCGGGTGCATGGTGTGGGCGAGGCAGTCGAGGCCGTCGTCGTGGCGGCAGCCGGGGAAGCACCTGTACTCCTCCTCGACCAGCTCCTGGAGCGGGAAGTAGATCCGCCCGTCCGAGTAGCTCTGCTTGCGCAGGAGGCGGGGGAACCACCACCTGTGCGCCTCGAAGTCGGGCTGCAGGGCGCGGATGCGCGTCTCCTTCTCCACCTTCTGCGGCAGCGGCACGATGGAGAAGTGCCACCCCGTGGCCTCCTGGCGCTCGCGGATGTGCTCCACGTCCGCCTGCATGCCCACCTGCTCGTAGAAGACCGTCGTCGGCCGCCACGTCGCCCAGAGGTCGAACGCCGCCGCCGTGCGCTCGGCGAGGTTCAGCCGGTCGTACACGAGGTCGAGGAGGTAGCGGTTGCCGTCCGCGCCGTAGCCGACCACCGCCATCGCCGTGCGGTCGCTCCTCTCGCGCCCCGTCTCCTTGCGCCGCCCGCTCGACGGGTCCACGAACATGTACACGTTCATGCGCTCCCTCGGCGGCGGCGCGTCGTACCAGCACAGCCACTCGTCGCGGAACTCCTTCATCGCGTCGCTCACCGGCGAGCAGTCCAGCAGGGCCGCCGCCGAGTACGAGCCCAGCGTCGCCCGCTGCGCGTCGTACCACGACGGCGGGTACTGCTCCGGGAACAGGTAGTCCCAGCCGCCCGGCCCCGTCTTCCGCGCCGGGTAGATCAGGTCCTCGAAGCGCGGGAAGCCCGGATCGCGCCGCATGCCCTCCTTGATGCGCCCCACGATGTCGTCCACGTGCCACCGCGTGGCGCACACGATCACCACGCCCGCGCCGTTCAGGCGCGTCATCACCACGTCCTTGAACGCCGCCCACGTGTTCTCGCGCATCGTCGCCGACTCCGCGTCCGCGCGGTCCTTGCAGTAGTCGTCCACCACGATGAGGTTGCCGCCCTTGCCCGTGATCGACCCCTCCAGGCCCTGCGCCACCACCACGCCCTGCGACCCCTCCACGCTCCACTCCTCCGCCGCGCGGTGGTCGTCGCGGATGCGCACGCCGGGGAACAGCGCGCGGTACTGCTCCGAGCGCACGATGCCCTGCACCTTCTTCGAGAAGCCCCGGCACAGCGAGGTCGAGTACCCCGACAGGATCACGCCGGGGTCGCGGTCGGCGCACCGCCCGATGAAGTAGGCGGGGAGGAAGCGCGAGACGATCTCGCTCTTGCCGTGGCGGAACGGCACGTTGACGTTCAGGTACGTCGTGCGCCCCGCCCCGAGGTAGTCCGACACCGCGCGGTCGAGCCGCTCGCAGATCCCCCGCGTGTGCCGCCCCACCTTGAAGGGCATCTTCTTCGGCGACATCTGCCAACACCAGAAGATGAACCCCAGGAGGTGCGTCCGCGCGTACCGGCGGAACTCCTCGGTCGCGAGGCCGGCCGCCTCGTCCTCCCCGCCGCCGCTCACGCCACCGCCTCCTTCCGTCCGCGCCCGCGTCGTTCCGCGGCGGGGTGCAAAAGTGTGCATTCGAGCCGCTTCATGCGCCGGGCCGCGAGCTCCGCCACGCGCCACGCCTCGTCCGAGGCGCGCGAGTTGCGCGGCCCGTAGCACTGCCGCACCTTCCACGTGGCGCGGTCGACCTCCACGTCCGCCACGCGCCCGCCGTCCGCGCCGCGCACGAAGAACACCACGCTGCGCCCCTCGGCGATCTTCGCGTCGTAGCCCATGTGCCCGAGGCAGTTGCGCATCGCCTTCCCCTCGGCCACGAGGTCGCCACGCGAGAGCGGCATCACCACGACGAGCGCGGAGCGGAGCGCGTCGGAGGACACGGCGGCGGCGAAGCGCGACGCGACCTCGCGGATCGTCCGCGAACGCGCCCTCTTCCGCTCGGCCTCCGCCCTGCGGTCGAGCCGTTCGCGCTCGCGCCGGCGCCGCTCCACCTCCGCCTCGGCGTACTCCAGCCGCTCGCGGAAGCGGTCGTGCGGCGGGAGGAGCACGGCGCGGTCGCCGAGATCCCACCCCGCCTCGCGGGCGTAGCCGAGGTAGCGGGCGTACTCGCGGCAGTCGATCTCGTGCCGACCCATCCACGAGCGGACGCGGAACGCCTCGCGAAGCGGCACGCCGGCGATCCCGCGCATCCTCAGCCACCGCCGCGAGTCGAAGTCGCGGAGCGCGTCCGCGAGGGGCATGCCGCGCGCGTGGCCGTAGGAGACGACCGCGCACGACGCCTTCGACGAGGCGACGAGGCGGCGGTTCTGCGCCACGTAGCGGAAGAAGCCGTCGCGCCGGGCGAGACGGCGCACGCACGGACGGTTCGCGAGGGAGCCGAGACCCGCCTTGACGAGCCGCTCGACCTCCGGGAACTCGCGCCACAGCGCGACGTACTTCATCAGCGGCACGCCGCACCCGGGCGTCCAGCCGCACCGCGCGTAGCGCGTGGCGGCGATCGCCTCGGGGTTGACGAGCGGGTCGTAGTCCTTCGGGAACCAGTCGCCCTCGACGGCGTGCCACCTCCCGTCGCCGCGCACGAGGCGCCACCCCGCGATGGGGGTGAACGCCCAGTTCCGCATCTCGACGCGCCCGACGCGGCGCGTGGACGCGCGGACGACCTCGGTGCATTCGGGGCCGCCCGACTTCCGGCGCGAGACGAGGTAGGTCGAGACCGTCATCTCGCCGTCCCTCTCCGCCGTGATCCAGTTGTACCGCAGCCCCCGCCCGTCGAAGCCCTGCGCCTTGCGGCACGAGGCGTCGTAGGCGAGGATCGCGGAGCGGACGCTCTTCTTCGCGCTTGCCATTCTGAATCTCCTTTACAGGCCGAGCGCGGCGAAGAGGTCGGTCTGCACGGGCTTGGGCTCGGCGGGCGGCGGGGGCGGTGTTTCGCGCGTCTCGCGCGCGCCGCCGCGTTTCTCCGCGCCGTCGTCCGTTCCTCCGGCGGACGCGCCCTGCGCGGGTTCTGCGGGCTTCCCCGCCGTCTCCGCCTCGAGCTTCTCCGCGCCGACGGTCTTCTTCTCGCCTTCGGACGGCTTCGCGGCGGGCTTCTTCGGCTCCCACCGCGCGGCGTCCTCGTCCTCGAAGTAGTGCATCGCCCAGCCGTACAC
>CAVERN010000118.1:0-5082 GCA_963618095.1 bacterium
GCGCCGCGAGGCGACAGTCATCGGAGAGCTTGACGACGCACGGGCTGAACTTGCGGAGGAGCGGAGGAGACTCGATGCTGCGGAATCGGAAGTGGAAAAACTGCGGCAGGACAAGCTCGACACCGCCCGAAAGATGAAGGGCAAAGGATTTTCCGTTGCGGACATCGCCGACCTCACCGGTCTCGCGGCCGGCGACATCGCCGCGCTCTAACACCAATCTCGTGTAGAAATGCAGAAAGGTAGTTGGCAGACTTTGCCCCTCCTCTCCTTTTCTACACTTCTACACGGCTAAACCTCCCGCCCGCAAATCGTAAAGCATAAATCGCGGACGCAGTTGCGCTCAGGGGGGCAATCTGATATATTACCCCGCACCAATGACCTCTAACGACGAATATGTGCTGACGCTCCTGCGCGAGCAGGGATTCCTCTCCGAGGAGCAGGTCGCCGCGGCGGCCGACTCCATGAGGGAGGGCGACGAGACCACGCTTGACGTTCTGGTGTCCTCCGGCGCCGTCTCGCAGGACGACGTGCTCGGGATCATCGCGGAGCAGTTCGGGATCAAGTACTGCCACGTGGACCCCGGCGCGATAGACCCGGAGATAACGAAGACGCTGCCGGCCGAGATCGCCCGCAAGTACGGCGTGGTGCCGATCGTCGGCGATGCGGACTCCCTCACCGTGGCGCTCACCGACCCGATGGGGTACGACGCGGTCGACTCGCTCCGCTACGTGCTCCACGGCCGCGACGTGCAGGCCATCCTCGCCCCGCTGGACGAGCTCAGGGCCGCCATGGAGAAGCTCTACCCGAGCGGCGCGGACTCCGTGGAGACGCGCACGGACGACGAGTTCGGCGACGCCGCCGAGAACTCCGAGGACGGCGACGACGCCCCCGTGATCAGGCTCTGCTCGATGATAATCTCCAACGCCATCAAGATGAAGTGCTCCGACATCCACCTCGAGCCGATGGAGAAGGAGTTCCGGGTGCGCTACCGCATCGACGGCGCGCTGCGCAAGATGGACTCGCCGCCGAAGCGCCTCCAGGGCGCGATCCTCTCGCGCATCAAGATCATGTCGAAGATGAAGATCTCCGAGAAGCGCATCCCGCAGGACGGCCGCATCCAGGTGAAGGTGAACGGGCGCGACCTCGACCTCCGCGTCAACTCGGTGCCGACGAACCACGGCGAGTCCATCGTCATGCGTATCCTCGACAAGTCCAACCTGGCGCTCGGCCTCCCCCAGCTCGGCTTCCTCTCGGACGACCAGAACAAGTTCGAGCGGCTCATCCACCTCTCCGACGGGGTGGTGCTCGTGACGGGGCCCACGGGGTCCGGCAAGACGACCACGCTCTACGCCTGCCTCGGGCAGATCAACCTCCCCGACCGCAAGATCATCACGGTGGAGGACCCGGTCGAGTACCAGATGAGCGGCATCAACCAGGTGCAGGTGAACCGCGACGTGGGGCTGGACTTCTCCGCCGCCCTGCGCTCGATCCTGCGCCAGGCGCCGAACATCGTGATGATCGGCGAGATCCGCGACTCCGAGACCGCCGACATCGCGATGGAGGCGGCGCTCACGGGCCACCTCGTGTTCTCCACGCTCCACACGAACGACGCGCCGTCGGCGGTGACGCGCCTCACCGACATGGGCGTGAAGCCGTTCCTCGTCGCGTCCGCCCTGCGCGCGGCGATGGCCCAGCGCCTCGTGCGCGCCATCTGCCCGAAGTGCAAGACCGAGTACACGCCCACGGAGCGCGACCTGAAGATGCTCGGCGCGATCGCGAAGACGCGCCCGGAGCACATGTACGTGGGGGCGGGCTGTGGCGCCTGCAACAACGGCTACAAGGGGCGCAAGGGCATATTCGAGATCTTCGAGATCGACGACACGATCCAGCGGCTGATATTCGACCACGCCCCCGCCGGAGTCCTCCGGGAGAGGGCCCGTGAGATGGGCATGCGCACGCTTCGCGAGGACGGGATGCTCAAGGTCGCCTCCGGCATGACCTCGCTCAAGGAGGTCATCCAGGCGACCATGGGCGACGAGGACTGACCGGGCGCGGGCGGACTCACAAGGGCAACTGAAAGGCAGATGACATGGCAACAGACATAACGATCGAGGATCTCCTGGCCGCGACGATCGAGTACGGCGCGTCGGACCTCCACGTGCGGGCGAACATGCCGCCGGAGCTGCGCGTGCACGGCGAGCTCCAGCCGATATCCGAGGAGTCTCTCACGCCGGAGGACTCGTACGCGCTGTGCAGGCAGATGTGCACGGACGCGCAGCTCTCCGAGGTGGAGAAGAACGGCGGCGCGGACTTCGCGCTCGCCCACGAGGACGGCACGCGCTTCCGCGTGAGCGTGTTCCGCGAGCGCAAGAACTGGGGGGCGGTGCTCCGCATGATCCCGTCCACCCTCCTCTCCCTCGAGCAGATCGGCCTGCCAGACACCGTGAAGGAGCTCCTCTTCAAGCCCCGCGGGCTGATCCTCGTCACGGGCCCCACGGGGTCCGGCAAGTCCACGACCCTCGCCTCCATGCTCAGCGTGATCAACCACGAGCGCGGGGTGCACATAATCACGATCGAGGACCCGATAGAGTTCTACCACAAGTCCGACAAGTCGCTCGTCACCCAGCGCGAGGTCGGCGACGACGTGCCGAGCTTCGCCGAGGCCATCCGCCGGGCGCTGCGCCAGGACCCGGACGTGATCCTCGTGGGCGAGATGCGCGACCTCGAGACCATCGGGGCCGCCATCACCGCCGCCGAGACCGGCCACCTGGTCTTCGGCACGCTCCACACCACGGGCGCGGCGGAGACGATCGACCGCATCGTGGACGCCTTCCCGACCAACCAGCAGCAGCAGATCCGCACCCAGCTCGCCTCGGGCCTGCAGGCCGTGATATCCCAGATCCTCCTGCCGAGGATCGGGGCGGACGGCGAGGTGCACGGGCGCATAGCCGCCTTCGAGATAATGATCTCCACGCCCGCGATCCAGAGCCGCATCCGCGACAACAAGACGAACATGATCAAGAGCGACATGCAGACCGGCGCGAAGTACGGCATGGTCACGCTCGACAGCTGCCTGCTCGAGCACTTCAAGAACGGCCTCATCTCGTACGACGACCTCATCACCAAGTCGCAGGACCCAGACTCCGTGGTCGCGAAGCTGAAGGAAGACATGGGGCGCTGACACTGAACCGGAAGGACCCGACGATGCCCGAAACCCGCAAACCGCTTGACCCGCTCCTCGACCTGCTCGTGCAGAACGGGGTGATAGACGACGGCCAGGTGGACACGATCCTCGAGGAGGCGAAGAACCCCACCGGGAAGACGATCCGCCAGATCCTCATCGACGGGGAGTACGTGACCGAGGACGACCTCCTCGGCATGATGGCCGCCTACCAGGGGTGCGAGGTCGTGGACCTCGCGTCCATGACGCTCTCGACGGAGGTCGTGCAGTCCATACCGACGTCCGTCGCGCGGATGTACAACGTGCTCGCCGTCGCGGCGGACGACACGAGCGTGACGCTGGCGACGAGCGACCTGATAGACCCGCGCGTGTCGGACGAGCTCACGTTCGTGCTGACGAAGGACGTGCGCTTCGTGATGGCGCGCGAGGGCGACGTGCGCGACCGCATCTCGCAGTACTACGGCGACGACACAGAGTCCGTCGCGGACATGCTCAAGAGCCTCGGCTCCGGCATGGACATGGACGAGACCATCAAGAGCGACCCGAACGACGTGGCCGCCCTCGAGGGCGCCGCCAACAACAACGCCGTGGTCAAGTTCGTGAACCTGATCCTCTACCAGGGCGTCGTCGACCGCGCGGCCGACATCCACATCGAGCCCTTCGAGAAGGACTTCCAGATCCGCTACCGCGTGGACGGCGCACTGTACGCCATGAAGGCCCCCGACGTCTCCATGGCCCCCGCGATCATCTCCCGCGTGAAGATCATGGCCGGCCTGAACATCGCGGAGCGCCGCGTGCCGCAGGACGGCCGCATCGCGATCAACGTGGCCGGCCGCCCGGTGGACCTGCGCGTCTCCTGCCTGCCCACCGTGCACGGGGAGTCCGTGGTGATGCGTATCCTCGACCAGAGCGCCACGTCCCTCGACCTCGAGAACGTGGGCCTCGCCGAGGACGTGTACGAGCAGCTGACGATGGACATCGAGAAGCCGAACGGGATCATCGTCGTCACGGGGCCTACGGGCTCCGGCAAGACGACCACGCTGTACTCCGTGCTCCGCCGCATCAACTCCATCGACACGAAGATCCTCACCGCCGAGGAGCCCGTGGAGTACGACGTGGACGGGATCGTGCAGGTGCCGGTGAACCACGAGGTCGGGAACACGTTCCCGAAGGTGCTCCGCGCCTTCCTGCGACAGGACCCCGACATCATGCTCATCGGCGAGATCCGCGACCTCGAGACCGCCGAGGTCGCGATTCAGGCCGCCCTCACGGGGCACCTCGTGTTCTCGACCCTCCACACGAACGACGCCGCCGGCGCGGTGATGCGCTTCGTGGACATGAACGTGCCGCCCTACATGGTCGCCTCCACCCTCGAGGCCGTGCTCGGCCAGCGGCTTCTCCGCACCTGCTGCCGGGAGTGCCGCCAGCCGTACGAGCCGGACGACGAGACGCTCGACCGCATATCCCTCACCCGGGACCAGATCGGCGGCCGCCCGTTCTACTTCGGCAAGGGCTGCAAGACGTGCAACGGCACCGGCTACAAGGGCCGCAAGGCGATCTTCGAGTACCTGCGCATCTCCAACCCCATACGCGAGCTCATCAACAAGCGCTCCCCGACCCTCATCATCCGAGAGAAGGCCCGGGAGCTCGGGATGCGCACCATGCGCGAGGACGGCGTGCGCTCCATACTCGACGGCTACACGACGGTCGACGAGGTGCTGCGCTATACGTGACGCCTCGGATTCTCCCGTTCTTTCAAGGAAAGGCAGGGCATATGTCAATCATTAGTACATGCACGTTCGTTGCCGTGGGACTTCTCGCGGCGTCTCTCACCCCCTCGTTTGCGGCGATCCGCGCCGTCTCGCACGACGCCTACGGCGGCAAGCCGGACGCCTGGCAGC
>CAVERN010000119.1:0-5071 GCA_963618095.1 bacterium
ATGGGATGGTGCGACCGCCCTACCGGGCAAGGTAGGGCTCGCGCTCCGCGCGAGCCGTGATGGGATAGGTGCGGCCGCCCTACCGGTGAAGCGCGAGTTTCTGTTGCTTCCCTGTGGTGGTTGTGGTATAGTGTCGCCATTTTCAGAATAAAGCAAAGGAACGGCAGCTCATGAAATGTCAGAAGTCGCAGATTCTTTTCGTCGGGGCATTCGCCTTCGCCGCTTGCTCCGCGCCAGGCGCGGTGACGCTGGAAAATCCGGCGTTTGAAAGCGTCAGGGACGGCCAGGCCGTCGGCTGGAAGTCGTCCGGGGGGCTCTTCCGCGCGGAGAAGGGCGCGGGGGCCAACGGCTCGGGGGGGCTGGTGTGGAGGTCGTCCGGCCCCGCTGAGCGGCTGGAGTCGTGCTTCCAGGAGGTGGAGGTGGTCAATGGGCAGCCGTACCACTTCTCGTGCTCGGTGCGCTCCGAGAACTTCAGCACGGCCCAGGGCGGCTACGCCAGGATATGCATGGAGTGGTACGACGCCGGCGGCAAGTGGATGGGCGGCGGATACAGCCGTCGGTTCAAGGACGCCAACTCCGACTGGGTGCAGATCGAGGGCGCGACCCGCGAGCTGCCGCCCCAGGCGAAGACCGTCCGCGTCCAGGTGTACGTCGACAAGGGCGCGACGGGGACCGTGGCCTTCGACAACGTCTCCGTGCGTCCGCTCTCGAGGCCGCCCGTCGCGTTCGTGTTCTCCAGCGCGTACCGGGACGTCGCGGCGTCGGGGAGCGTGCGTTTCCACGCCGCGTTCTACCCGGGCATGCAGTACGCGAACGAGGCGCTGTCCGCGGAGTTCTCGTACGTCGGCGCGGACGGAAGGGAGGTCCGCGCAAGGCCCACGGAGTTCGCCCGCGACGGCGCCACCCTCGCGCTTCGCGTCGAGGACGTCGCGATGGGCGCGCATCCGGTCTCGTGCGCCCTCTTCGGCGGCGGCCGCCGGCTCGGCTCCGCCGCGTGCGAGTTCACCCGCGTGCGGCGGCTTCCCGAGAGGAAGGTGTGGATAGACGGGCACGGCCGCTGCATCGTGGGCGGCAGGCCGTTCTTCCCGCTGGGGATGTACTGGGGCAAGGTGGAGCCGGCCAAGCTCGCCAAGTACCGCGAAGGCCCGTTCAACTGCCTGATGCCGTATGCCCGCGCCACTCCCGAGGACCTGGACCTGTGCCGCGAGAACGGGCTGATGGCGTTCGTGAACCTGAAGAACGAGACCCTGCACTCCGACTGGGCGAGGAGACGCGGCATCACCACGCAGGACGAGGTGGACGCGTTCTTCGAGCGGGAGATAGGCAAGGTCAAGGACCATCCCGCGCTCCTGGGGTGGTACGTGAACGACGAGGCCCCCACGATGGAGATCCCGGAGCGCACGCATCTGCACTCGCTGTTCAGAAGGCTCGATCCGGACCATCCCACGTGGGCCGTGCTGGACCGCACGTACGACCTGCGGGAGTTCACCCCCACGTACGACGTGCTGGGGGTGGACCCCTACCCGGTGGCGAAGAAGCCCCTCTCGCACATAGCGGAGTTCATGATGGAGACCCGCAGGGCGGTGTTCTGCGACCGTCCGATGTGGAACGTGCCGCAGGCGTTCAACTGGGGATGGTTCCGCAAGAAGGACCGCGCGGTCGAGCGCTTCCCGACTGAGCGTGAGATGAAGAGCATGAACTGGCAGCACATCGCCCTCGGGGCCAACGGGCTCATCGCATATGCCTTCCACTCGTACTATCGTTACCTGTCCAGCCCCGAGGACTTCGACAGGCACTGGAGCGTCGTCTGCGGCGCGGCGAGGGAGGTCAAGAAGATGATCCCCGTCATGCTCTCTGCCGAGAAGGCCCCGGAAATCGGCGGGGCGCCGAAGACGATGCCCACAAGGGCGTGGGCGCTCGGCGGAGACGCATACGTGCTGGCCGTCAACCCGCTGAACGAGCAGCAGGACGCGACGCTGTCCATCTCCGGGGGGAGGTGGAGGGCCGTCTCGTGCGAGGTCGGCGCGCCGGGGCGCATGGACGATTCCGGGAGCCGCCTTGAAGTGTCTCTTCCGCCGATAGGCGTGTCCTTCATGCGCCTCTCGCCGGTCAGGTAGCCGTGCGGATCTCCGTACGCCACGAGAAGACGAAAGGAGAAGAAACATGAGCGCTGTGAAGACATCTGGAATGGCCGCGTCGGCGGCGCGCCGGGCGATCGCCATGGCCGCGCTTTCATGCGCGGCGGCCGCAGACGCGAGGACGCTCGCATGGTACAGGTTCGAGGAACGCTCGGGCGGCGCGACCACGCAGGGCACGGTGTTCACGAACACCGTCGACCAGTCGAAGTATCCGGCATATCCCGGCGTGTGCGCCTACTCCGAGAACAGCATGTACTCGAAGGCGACACTGTCGTACGACAGCTCGCACATGCCGGTCTACGCAAGCGCATTCCCTTCGTCGATCGCGCTTGTCGATCCAAACGACACCAGGATGGACTATCCTAACGACGGCGCGGTCGCGATCAATTCCGGCAATGCCGACGACAAAGACAATCCAGCCGGGGCTGTGTTCATCGACGACCATGAGGACCTGCGACTTCAGACCGGCACGATCGAGTTCTTCGTCCGCATCCCCGCTACGTCCCAGGGGTTCAGATGCCTCGCGACTCGCATCGGCCGGCAGTACGGCGGCGGGAACACGTCCTTCAACATCTACGGGAAGCTTCTCTCCAGCGGGGACATGTACCCCGTCCTCGAAATCGCGGCGGTCGACGGCGAGCCGCTCCGCGACCAGAACGGCATCGTGACGAACGGGGTGAAGTACAGCGCGAACGGCAACTTCAGCGGGGTCTGCCTCGACAACGACCGCTGGCATCACATCGCCCTGACGATCGACGGGGCCTCGAAGAAGGCGATCCTCTACGTCGACTATGTCAGACGGGCGTCGATCTCCTACGTGGGCGACATCCTCTACGAGGCGGACTGCCCGTTCGCGTTCGGCGCACACCCGCAGTGCACGTATTTCGGGTCATCCGAGACGATCGACGAGGTGCGGATCTCGGACGAGGTCCTCTCGCCGGACCAGATGCTTGGCTACGGACACCGGTCGTCCGTCTCCGCCGGGAAGGACGCCCTGCTCTACTTTCCGTTCGAGGGCGCGAACGCGGAGATGACCTTCGGGGCGGACGACATGCAGGAGCCTGTCGTCTGCAACCCGTTCCTCGAGAACCGGGCGGTCGGAGGCGGCTATTCGAAGGTCTCCGCCTCGTTCTATCGCTCGTCGAGCGCGGCGGACGACTACGATCCGGCGGTCGGCGCAGGCGAGGTGCCTGCCGCGGAGATCCGGCAGTGCCTCCGCAGCCCGGCCGCCAATGCCGACCTTCAGTCCGTTCATTTCGCCACGAACGGGGCCGGCACGGGCGCGCTCCGCGCGGTCGCCGTCCCCGCGTCGGTCTCGGCAAAGGACCTGTTCGGCGAGAGCTGCACGGTGGAGTGCTTCATGAAGATCCCGGAGACGGGATATCTGGCCGCCGAAGGCCAGAGCCATCTGCTCTGCCTGTACAGCGCATTCCAGGTCAAGATCACCTGCAAGGGCAGCCAGTGGAACAACGGCTACGTCAACTTCGCCGTCGGTGGCACGTCCCTGCTCGCCGCGAACGGAAAGGAGCACGCCAAGTTCATCGCGGACGGCGAATGGCATCACGTCGCCGTCGTCTACGACAAGGAGAACGCGCGCGCCGAGGCCTACGTGGACTACGCGCCGGTCGCCTCTGCGGACTCTCCGGAGATGAACCTCGGCGCGCACAAGAGCTACTACAACGGCCTCATGATCGGCGGATCGTACTGGGACGGCCGCGAGTTCGGAAACGTCTGGATCGACGAGGTGAGGGTCTCGCGCGGCGCACTGCGTCCCCACCAGTTCCTCACGATGAAGGCGGCCGAGGACGACCTGCTCGCCCGCGCCTCGTTCGAGGAGAGCCTCGCGATGGGCCCCTACACGAACTTCTTCGGCGCCGCGGGCGAGGCGATGGCGTTCGTCGCCGGTGCGTCCGCGCCGGCGTATTCCCCGTCGCGCATGGCGAGGACGTTCACGGAGGGGCGGGGCGGCGCCGTGCTGGTCAACGGCAACCGGCGTTCGCTCGAATTCGACGGCGGCATGGTCCTCTGGCGCGACCGCGCCCTGCTTGCGGACTCCGACGAGTTCACCGTGGAGTTCCTTCTGAAGAGCGCGTCGCCTGCGGCGGGCGCCGGCATCGCGCGCGTCAACCGCGGCTCCTCCTCGAACGTGACGGCGGAGGTGACGTGGGCGCTCTCCTTCGCGGACAACGCCGGACGTCTTGCGCTCAAGGTCGACACGGACGCCGCCTCGGGGCAGACGCACGTGTTCGACGGCGCGTCGTTTGCCGACGGCGACTGGCATCATGTTGGGCTGCAGTTCGCGCGAAGCGGGTCCGACACCGAGGTGCGCCTCTACCGCGACGCCGCGCTTGTCGGCTCCTGGGGCGTCAGCGGGCGTCTTGCCACCGCGCCGCGTCTCGTGAGCTTCATGCTGGGCGCCGGAGAGGATGCGTCCGTCGGCTTCGTCGGCGGAATCGACGAGCTGAGGGTTTCGCCGGGCGTCGTGGATTCCGGCAGGTTCATGACGCCCGTTCGGAAGGGGGCGGTCGTCGTCATCCGGTGACGGACCGGGGGCGACTTCCGATGGAGAGTCGAAGACGAAGGGGGGGGGATGAAATGAAGCGCAGGGAGTTCATCGGGATGGGGGCGGCGATGACCGCCGCGGCGGCGATCGCGCCGGGCGCGTTTGCCGCGGGGGGCGACGAGGTTCCGCCGCCGAACGTGGACCGCAGGAACGTCAGGCCGCGCAACCGCAGGCCATACGCCGGCATCGACTGGGCGACGGCGCACCAGATCAACGGCACGACGCACATGCACGCCCACAAGGACATGCCGAAGGTCGTGAAGGAGCGGAACATCGGGTTCCTCACGGCGTCCAACTACTACCCGAGCAGGCCGATGTATCCCTGGCGCGAGGAGACGTACCCGCGCGGGCTGCCGACGAGCGACTGGCC